>JBIIBR010000028.1:0-9169 GCA_044239285.1 Rickettsiales bacterium
ACAAAAGTAGGCACTTAAAAATTAAAAAAATGAAAAGTTACGAACTAAATCCTCTAAGAATTTTAAGATGATTACGAGGCGTTCGAGAGACGAAAAGCGAAAATGTATTTTAATACATTGAGCTTTGAGGGTTCGATGAACAACGAAGTAAGCGCTTAAAATTCGACGAGGATTTTAGAGTTTTTTGCGGTAGGAGATGGCCTCCAGCAAATGCCTCCTCTCAATTCCATCACAATTTTCCATATCCGCAATCGTTCTTGCCACCCTTAAAATCCTAGTTATTCCACGAATTGAAGTTCTGTTTTTTACTACAAAATTTTGTAAAATATTTTGTAAATCCTCGTCAATTTTACAAAATTTATCAAGAAATTTTCCTTCAATTTTTGAATTTAACATTGAAATATTTTGCAATTCTTCAAATTGCGAGAAACGTTGTTTTTGTAAATCGCGAACCGCCGAAACTCTTTGCTTAACAACCTCCGAAGATTCGCTTTTTAAATTATTTTCTCGACCTGTGAAAAAATCAAATTGCCCAACTTCAACAACGATATCAATGCGATCGAGTAATGGTCCCGAAATTTTATTTTTATATTCTTCGCCACAAAGCGGAGCTCTTTTGCATTCTTTAGTAGCATCGCCTAAAAATCCGCAACGACAAGGATTCATCGCTCCAATTAATTGAAAATTTGCTGGATAAGTGGCGCAAGAATTGGCCCGAGAAATGGTGATTTCTTGATTTTCGAGCGGTTGACGCAAAGAGTCGAGAACTTGCCTTGGAAATTCCGCCAATTCATCTAAAAATAAAACGCCATTATGAGCCAAAGAAACCTCACCCGGTTTTACCTTAGCGCCACCTCCAACCATTGCTGGCATTGAACATGAATGATGGACTTCGCGAAATGGGCGTGAGGTTATAAGTTTGCCGTCATTAATTTTATCGCTAACGCTGGCGATCATGTTTATTTCAAGTATTTCCATTAATTCTAAATCTGGTAAAATACTTGGAATTCGTGAAGCCAACATTGTTTTTCCGCTCCCCGGTGAGCCAATCATTAAAATATTATGTCCACCGCCGGCGGAAATTTCAAGCGCTCTTTTAGCTTGTTCCTGACCTTTGACATCAGCAAAATCCGGATATTTATTATTTTGGAAATTTTGGAAATTTTCGGGGCGATTTAAAATTTGTTCACCTTTTAAATGATTGACCAAACTAAGAATATCGGGTGTTGCAATAACCTCAACATCTCCCGCCCACACCGCTTCTTTGCCATTTGCTTGTGGACAAATTATACCACAACCCATTTGATTAGCGCTAATCGCCGATGAAATTATTCCCGCCACACTATTTACCGAGCCGTCCAAAGAAAGTTCACCCATAATAAAATATTTATCCAGCAAATATTGTGGCAAAACCCCCATTTCAACCATGATGCCAAGAGCGATTGCCAAATCAAAATGACCACCTTCTTTTTGTAAATTTGCTGGCGCTAAATTGACGATGATTTTTTCAAAAGGCCAAGAAAGACCCGTCGAAGTTATGGCGCCACGAACGCGCTCTTTTGATTCGCCGACCGATTTATCAGGCAAACCAACGATTGAAAAAAACGGATTTCCGTTGGAAATTTTAACTTGAACATCAACGGGCGCAGCATCAATACCGCTAAAAGAAAAGGTTTTTGTTTTGGCAACCATATGGTGAATGATTTAAATGGTGAAATTTATATTTTTTCTATTTATAAAACTTAAATTTTTTATTTACAACAATTATTTTCTACAAAAAATAATTTTTAAATAATATTAACGAAATTCAGATAAAATTTATATTTACTAAAAATAATAAAAAACCCGCCGAGAACTTTGTCTCGGCGGGCATGCGTAGCAGAGATTATCACTTGGATAAACCCCTCATCTTTCAAAAAAAGAAGATGCTAGCGTTATCTAGATTTCAGTTTTTTAAGTTTAAAAAAACTTAATTTTTTTGAAATCAAGAGCTAGAGTTATCTTAAGTTAAAGAACTAACTATCGATAACGTAACTACAACGGCTAAAGGAATAAAAATCATAGTTTCGATATTTTGACAGTTAAAGACGAGAAGCCTATCAACAAGCCAAATTAAAAATAATTTGGTAAGTGAAGACCTCTTAAAAAACTACGAAAGAATTTTTACAAATTTTTTCGTAACCCAACCTCGATCTTTTCAATTTCTTGATTAGATAAAGGTATGAGTCCCGTTTGCAGAAGATAACCCTCATTGCCGAGAGTATTTTTGTTAACAATTTCTGCGATAAATTCTTTCATTCCATCAATTAAATTAAGATGCTCTTTTTTATAATAAACATAAAGTGGGCGCGAAATTTTATAAACTCTCGAAACAATATTTTCTAAGGTCGGAATGGTGTTATTAATCAATGAAGGTTGTATCGAATTTTGATTTTCTTGAAGAAAACTAAAGCCAAAAATACCGAGAGCATTTTTATCATTTTTTAATTTCTGAACTATTAAATTATCATTTTCACCCGCCTCAATAAATGCTCCGTCTGATCTAATAATTTGACATTTTTTATGAAGAACTTTTTCGTCTGGATATTTTTTTACAAAAACAGAATTGTTTTCGCACGCATCAAGCATCACCAGTTCAACAAAGGCGTCGCGTGTTCCTGAAGTTGATGGCGGTCCATAAATTGCAATTTTTATTTTTGGAAGATTTTTATCAATTTCTTGCCAATTTTTATAAAAATTATCGACTAACTCACCGCGATCATTTGGAACCTTTGCCGATAAGGCTAAAAAAATTTGTGATTTGGTTAAATTATATTTTTGACCACTAACAGAATTAGCAAGAACTATGCCATCATAACCAATTTTTATTTCACCAACATTAATGCCGTTTTTTGTGCATTTTTCTTTTTCGCTTGGTTTAATTTTTCTTGAGGCATTAACAAAATCTGGGAAATCATAGCCAATTCCTGAGCAAAATAATTTAAAGCCCCCACCCGTTCCTGTGGCTTCAACGATTGGAGTTTTAAATTTTGTTTCTCTGCCAAAAGTTTCGGCAATGGTTGAAACAAAAGGATAAACCGTCGAAGATCCAACAATTTGGATATGTGAACGTTGCGAAGATTTAAATAAACTATCTAAAGAATTTGCTCCAAATGCCAAATTAGGCAATAAAAGTAGTAAAGAAAATATTTTTAACACAACCGTTTAAATTTAAGTTAAGAAATTAATAATTTTGTTACGGTCTTGTTAAAAAGCACCTAAAGCACTTTGAAATTTTCGGCAATTTTTCTCAAATTTATGCAAATGTCAAGCTAAACAATTAAGAATTTTATTTTTAAATAATATTTCAATTAAAAAGCCATTGCTTCAAAAGAATTTTATTTTTATTGTTTGTAAAAAAAAATTAAATTTTTTAAAAATGCTACGATCACACCGCAAAAAAACGGCGCCACTCAAATTTGTAATCAAAAATTTTTTGGCATTATTATTTTGCTTTACTTTCATCAAAAATTCATTTGCTCAAGAAAAAATAACCGTCAAAGGCATTGATAGAGTTGAAGAATCAACCATAACCCAATATTTTGAAAATTTTAAAATTGATAAAAATTTTAAAAAAAATATTGAAATTATTCGTAAAAATCTTTTGGAAACCGAGCTTTTTTCAGCGGTTAAAATATTCCAACAAAATAAAAATATAATTGTCGAAATTGTTGAAAATCCTATAATTTATGAAACAAAATTTATTGGAAATAAAAAAATAGAAGAAGAGATTTTATTAGCGGAAATAACTCTCAAAAAACGTAGCGTTTTCTCACGATCACGCCTAGAGAGTGATATAAAAAGAATCAATGAAATTTATGTAAAAAGCGGGAGATTTTTAACTCAAATTGAACCCAAAATTATTACCAAAGAAAAAAATCGCATTGAATTAATTTACGAAATCAATGAAGGTCCAAAAGCGAGTATTGGGGAAATTTATTTCATCGGTAATAAAGAATTTTCCGATCGCGAATTAAGCGAGCAAATTTCTACCAAAAAATCCGTATGGTGGAAATTTTTATCATCAAGCGATATTTACGACTCCGATCGTATCGAATTTGATAAAGAAATTCTGCGAAGATTTTATAATAATAATGGCTTTGCTGACTTTGAAACCACGTCAGCTCTAGCTCAAATCAATCGCAATAAAGATAATTTTTTCATCACATTTTTGGTTGATGAGGGTATCAAATATAAATTTGGTGAGATAATAATTAACAATCATGTTGAGAAATTTGATCCAGAAATTTTATATAAAAATATTTCATTCAAAACTGGGCAAATTTATAGTGGTGAATCAATCGAGCAAAGCATTAATAAGATGATAGAAATCATGTCGGAAAAATCTTATGCTTTCGCTAATATTGAACCGATTTTAAAACGCGATCGCGACAAAAAAACCATCGATATTGAATTTGTAATCAATGAAACTCAAAGAATTTTTATAGATCAAATAAGAATATTTGGCAATACTCGGACCATCGATGAAGTAATTCGTCGCGAGCTTAGAATAAGAGAAGGCGATCCTTATAATGTTAACAAAATAAATCGCTCTAAACAGCGTCTAGAAAATTTAGGATTTTTTGAAAAAGTTGATTTCGACACCAAAAGAATTGGCGATGGCGATCGAGTTGATTTAGAAATAGTGGTTAAAGAAAAAAGAACGGGGGAATTAAGTTTGGGAATCGGCTATTCAACCATCGATCGCGCTAATATTAACGCCGGAATTCGTGAAAATAATTTATTCGGAACTGGTAGAAAAATAGGCTTAAGCGTTCAAAAATCTTATAGTGCTTTAAGTGCCGATTTAAGCTACACGAAACCTTATTTTCTTGGTCGATCTCTTGATGCTGGTTTTGAAGTTTTTAAATTAAATTCAACCAAAAGAAATTCAAGAATGTATGAATCGGATAATTCTGGATTAAGGCTCAATGCCGGCTATAGTATTACAGAATTTTTAGATCATTTAATTTCTTATTCTTATAGCAATCAAAGAATTGGCAATATTACTCAGGGCGTATCGCTAGCGACTCAATCTTTACAAGGAAATTATTCTTATTCTGCAATTGAGCAAACCATAACTCTTGATAAAACCAACAATCGTTTGAATCCAAAAAAAGGCTATTTTATATCACTTTCTCAAGCCTATAATGGATTGGGTGGCAATGTTAGAACCCTAAAACATGAAGGTCGAGCGGGCTATTTTATTCCAACTTTTAATAATGATTTTATTTTAAAATTTTTAGCTCGTGGTGGCGTTATTGATGGAATGAAAGAAGATGTTAATATTCAAAATAATTTTTTTGTTGGCGGTAATAATTTTAGAGGATTTCAATTTTGGGGAATAGGTCCTAGAGCAACTTCCGGCGAGGCTTTGGGCGGAAAAATTTATTACGTCGGAACTGCCGAATTTTCTTTTCCACTCGGACTTCCTAGAGAACTAGGAATTACGGGAGCTTTATTTTGGGATAATGGCGTCTTAAAATCTGTCGATAGTTCAATTAGAAATCAAACAGCCGTGATTGATACGGGAAGATTACGCTCTACTGCCGGGGTAAGTATTTCTTGGACGTCGCCCGTTGGTCCAATTCGTCTCGATTTCGCCAAAATTATTCGCCAAGAATATTATGATAAAAGTCAAACTTTTAACTTTAATTTGGGCACCAATTTTTAAAATAAATTTTCTATTGATTTATCAACTTATTGTTGCGACAATTAAGAAAATATTTCGAAAAGTATTTTAATTTAACTACAACAAAAATGATCCGCATCTTCAAATTACCAGAATATTCACAAATTAAAGTCTCTTCTTTGCAAGAATTGCCAAATTTAGGCGAAATGAGAAATGATATTTCTTGGGTTGATTTGCAAGAGCCGACAACATCGCAAATTAGAGAAGTTGAAGATTTTTTTGGCATAACATTTCCAACTAGGCAACAACAAGAAGAAATAGAAACTTCATCGCGCTATCTTGAAAATTCTGGCATTATAAAAATCAATTCCACCTTTGTTAATATAGTGCCCAACACTAGCAATTTAGAAGAGCATGAAATGTCCTTTATCTTAACCGAAAAAACCCTTTTTACTTTACGTTTTTTTGATAGTCGCGTTATTTCGGAAACTGTCAAAAAAATCAAACAATTCCCAATGATTTTTGCCAATGCTTCAAAAATTTTCGTAGCCATCTTGGAAGCTAGAACCGATTTTGACGCCGACTTAATGGAATCGGTTTCTAAATATGTCGCCGAGATTAGCAAAAAAATAAATTATGACAATAAGCTTGATGAAAAACTTTTGTTAAAAATCAATGAAAATCAAGATTTAACAATGTCCTTAAGAGAAGCTCTTTTTGATAAACAACGAGTTTTATCTTCACTTTTACGCAACGAAGATTTGATGCTTGATAGCTATAACCGCTTAAGGATTATCATCAAAGATATTAATTCGCTAATTGAGCACGCAAATTTTAATTTTACTCGTTTAGAATATTTACAAAATAGTTTTTTGGGCTTATTAAATATTGAACAAAATAAAGTTATAAAAACTTTTACCGTGGTTTCTTTGGTGTTTATGCCACCAACCCTAATTGCCAGCATTTATGGCATGAATTTTCGTCTTATGCCCGAATTGAGCTCAGAATTTGGATATCCAATTGCATTATGCTTAATGTTTGTTTCTTCAATTATCCCGCTAGCGATTTTTAAGCGAAAAAAATGGCTTTAAAGACCACTTAAAAGGCGAGAAATTTTTTGCAAATCATCTTTTGATTGAGAGATTAAATCCATTATTTTTCTTTTAGTTTGCGGATTCATCGATAAAATTTTTATACTTTCATAATCGCGCACAAGAGAGTCTGGACTTATATTTGAAGCGTCGAAAGGATCTTGATTTTTTTGAGCTTGAGGACTTTCGATTTCTATTTGAATATCGTCTTGGATAAAATCATCAATGGTGTTTTTTTTATTTAAATCTTGATCGGTGATTTTTTTAAATAAATTATTAATCATTTTTTATTTGATTATATTTATTGTTAAAAATGTAACGTATTATTGAAGCTGAAATAGCAGTGAGCGGAACCGATAAAGCCACTCCCAAAAATCCAAAAATTGAACCAAAAAAGAAAATACCAAAAATCATCCATAGCGGATGAAGATTAACTTTTTTACCAATTAAATTTGGCACTAAAAAACTTGATTCAATAATTTGACCAAGAAGATAAACCGCCACAACCAAACCTAAATCGACCAAACTAAAGCCCCATTGAAAAATGGCAACAATTATTGCCGTTGTAATGCCAATGCCATATCCAATATAAGGCACAAAAGACAAAATACCCGTCAAAACTCCAATAAAAATACCATGATTTAACCCCAAAAATCCTAGCAAAATTCCATAATATAAAGCTAAAATTAGGCAAACATTAATTTGCCCGCGAACAAATCCGGATATAGCTTTATCAATCAATGTTAGAATGGTTTTTGCTTGATAATTATATTTTTTTGGCAGGAAAAAAATAACTTTGCCAATTATTGAATTCCAATCTTTTAATAAATAAAAAATTAAAACCGGCATAATAAAAATTATTGATAAAATATTGATCACAAAAGTTGTTGAATTTATAGCTTTAGCAAGAAAGCTTCCAAGCACTCCCGCCCCATCTGTAAATAATTGATTATTTTTAATTAAATCAAAAAAATCATGCTCGATTTCAATATTAATTTTACCAAAAAATTCAACAATATTGGGATAAAAATTGCTGGAAAAATATTCTAAATAATCAGGAATAGAATTTAGTAAAACAATGCTTTGGCTGTAAATAAAAGGAATGAATATCGAACAAAAAACAATGAATAAAACAAAAAAAACTCCAACAATAATTGAAGTGGCAACAACGCGCGAAACCTTAAATTTTTTAATGAAAACATTTACCAACGGATTTAGCAAATGGGCTATGGCTATCGATAAGATAAAAGGGGTTATGAATAAACGAATTTTGTAAAGAAGAAATAATGTGACAATACCAAATATTATCAAAAATAGAGCTTTGTCTTTAACTTTCATTGCGTGATATTATTAATTTCATAAAAACCTTGAGATTGCTTGGAAATGCTGATTCCAACCTTTTCAAAAGCCTGTTCTATTGGAACATTTGGATTGAGATAATTAATGCTCGCCATTACTTCGTCACGCGAAATTGAGTTAACAACAACATTATCAACCAATTTTGCATCTTCAATTGTCTTTTTAAGATTTAGCCATTCTTGCAATTCTTGAATTCTAAGATGAATATTAATCGCATTTTTATTTAAAATCTCGTCACTTCCAATTGAATTATTGCCTAGATATTCAAGAGTTTTTTCAGCAACTTTTAAAATCAAATCATTGTAAGATAAACGATCGACATTTATGAAGCTTAAGCGAAATTGTTTTTTTAGAAGCTTGCGCAAATAAACGACTTCAACCAAAACTTTATTTTCAATTTCATCAAAATTAAAAAACAAAACATATGAAGCTTCTGATCCGTTATTGTTGATAATTTTTTCTAAATTTGCAAAAGTGACATTTTTCATATTTTGACCACTTACGAGACTAATATTTTCGGCATTCGCCTCTGGAATAACGTAAGATTTTTGTAAATTATTTTTGGAAATAATTCTATCGAGCATTACTCTCCAATCATTCTCCGGCTCCCAAACTAGAGGTCTAAATTTTGCCATTTTGACGGGAATAATTACAAATTTTTCCGAATATTTTTCTACTTTAGCAATCGTTTGAATTTGTTGATTCTCATTTTTTTTCGCCATGATATGCTCAACAAAATCTTTTGCGAAAATTATGTTAAAGGTTGCCGAATAAGAATTTCCAGAAATTTTTTCATCAACAATTTGTTCTGAACGAACCATATCGGCAATTTCAGCATCAGTAATATTGTCAGATGTTGCGATTGGCATTTTAAGACGAGTTAATAAAACCATAAAAGCATCTCTTCTGGCGTTTGCAATTGATGCTTTTCTTGCATCACTAGGATTTTTTGCAATTGCCTTAGAGCTTATGGAATCAACGAAATAGATATTTTTTGAATCTTGCGCCCAAGCACAATTCAAGCCAAAAAATATGAAAAAAATTAAAG
>JBIIBR010000104.1:0-5047 GCA_044239285.1 Rickettsiales bacterium
GCGCGCAACCGCTCCGGGCATGTTGGTAACGCAATAATGAATTACGCCGTCAACTTCATAAGTTGGATTGCTGTGCGAGGTTGGGCGACTGGTTTCAAAGCATCCACCTTGATCGATCGAAATATCAACCATCACCGCACCTTTTTTCATTTCCTTCACCATTTTTTTCGAAACAATTTTTGGTGCCGAAGCTCCGGGAATCAAAACAGCGCCGATAACTAAATCGGCATCAATAACATTTTTTTCAATATTTTCGATCGAGGCGTAAAGCACATTTGCCGAATTGCCAAAAATATCGCATAAATAACGAATGCGTGCCAAAGATTTATCGAGAATTACAACTTCTGCGCCCATACCAATTGCGACTTTAGCCGCATTGGTTCCTGAAACGCCACCGCCGACAATTACAACTTTAGCGCGTTCAACTCCGGGAACTCCGCCAAGTAAAACACCGCGTCCGCCTTGAGCTTTTTCTAAGGCTCTTGCCCCCGCTTGAATTGATAATTTTCCGGCAACTTCACTCATTGGAGCGAGAAGTGGTAAGGATTTATCATTAGCGGTAACGGTTTCAAAAGCAATCGCGCGACAACCTGATTTCATTAATAATTTAGTTAAATTTGGTTCGGCTGCCAAATGCAAATATGAAAAAATAATTTGCTCTTTTTTAATTAAATCGCACTCGGATTTTTGCGGTTCTTTTACCTTCAAAATCATTTGGGCTTTTTCGTAAACCTCCTCAGCGGAACCCGCGATTTTAGCTCCTGCCTCACGATAATCTTCATCAGAAAAACCGATGCCTTCGCCTAAATTTTTTTGCACCAAAATTTGATGCCCAGCACTTACTAATTCTCTAACGCCAGAAGGGGTTGAGGCTGAACGATATTCATGATCTTTTATTTCTTTTGGAACGCCAATTAACATTTTAACTCCTATTTTAATTTTGATATTTTGTTGATGCGAATAATGTTGCTTTCTTTTGAGGTAAGACTTGGGAAAAGCTCAAATTCAAAGGAAAATTTTTGCTTCGCTTGCGAAATTTCGAGTGGCAAATTTTTGCCTTTTAAAAACAAACAATAGCCATCATCTTTTAAAAATTTTTGACAATATTCTAATAATTTATCGAGTGGTGCCAAGGCTCGCGACATGATACAATCGAAATTAATATTTTCAAGTTCTTCAAGTTTGGCTTGTTGAACAAAAATGCGATTTGGTGAAATATTTTTTATTTTTCTCAAAAAATCGGCCTTGCGAAAAGATTTTTCAATTAAGTGAATTTCTTTTAAGCCGAGAAGCGATAAAACTACTCCCGGTAAGCCCGCACCCGAACCCAAATCGGCGAATTTTTTTTGCGGATTTTTAATATATTGAATTAATTGAGCACAATCGAGAATATGGCGATGCCATATTTGATCAATGGTTGATTTGCCAATAAAATTATATTTTCCATTTTCATCTAAAAGCTTAGAAACATAATCTTCCAAAGACTTTTTTTGTTCAAGATTTAGCACAAAAAAATTATCGATTTCGGCAAAAACTTTTTCTTTTTGTTGTGTTATGTTTTGTTCTATTTCAAGTTGCATAAATTCTTAAGAAAATTTGGGTTAGAAATTGTAAAAATTTATGAAATTAATTGCAAGTTTGATTTGAGGATTAGATGAAATTTTAATAAAATTAAAAAAAATATTGCATCAATTTTTGTATAATTTTATTATTATTAAAACAAAATTAATTTTTTAAACACAATGTCAGTAAAAATTCAAAATAACTCAGAAAACAAAGATGTTTTAGAGCTAGCTATTGATAATGGCGATAAAGAAAAGCTAGATCTAGCTTTAAAGAAATGGCAATTTAAAGATTATCAAAGTTTGCTTAGATTTACAACCAGCGTTCTTTTGCTCACACAAGATAAATCTTTGTGGATTATCGAAGAGGAAGGTGGTGAGTTAAAAAATATTGAACCCTCAGATGATCTTATTAACAAATTTTCGAAATAATGACCAAAGAACCAAGCGATAATTTCGATCCAAAATCCGCTATTAAAGAAGTTTCTGATAATTTCGTTCAATCCGACAAATTTGCCAATCATTTTATTAATGCTTGCAAAAAATCCAAAGACATGGATAAGGCATTGCGAGGAATCATTAAAGATTTAATGGAAAAGGATAAGGATACTCGTGGCATAATTGTAGGAATGATAAGAAAAGAAAATGAAGAAGATTGGAAAAACCTATTAAAAAAAATAGGAATGGTCGGTTGGACGATTATTATTTTTATTTTAAGTGGCATTGCTAATGCTATTATTGCCGCCTTGTTAAAATAAATTTTTAGCCAAATTTAAGTCAGCCTATATTCAGGAAGATTTTTAAAAAATCTTGACCCGCAAAAATAAAAATTTATAATTTTTTTTAAAGAATATTTAGGGCTAAATTTAATTATAAAAAACATATTTTAGAATTAAGGTTTAGTATAAATTTTGAGTATAAAGCAAATTCAAAAATAACATTATGAAAATTTCAGCAACAGTTAAAAAAATTCTTTCACATTATGAAAGCGATAATCCGGGAACCAAAGCTAATCTAGCGCGAATCTTGATGCATGGTAAATTAGGTGGCACCGGAAAAATGGTTATTTTGCCCGTCGATCAAGGTTTTGAACATGGTCCTGACCGCAGTTTTGCTATGAATCCAGATGCTTACGATCCGCATTATCATTATGATTTAGCGATTGAAGCTGGTTTGAACGCTTACGCCGCGCCCCTTGGTATGATTGAAGCGGGAGCGGATACATTTGCTGGACAAATCCCAACAATTTTAAAAATTAATTCTTCAAATTCACTGCACAATGGCGGAACGGCTCCGCATCAAGCTACTACAGCTTCGGTTAAAGATGCTTTACGTTTGGGTTGTTCGGCGATTGGCTTCACAATTTATCCGGGATCTGACGCAGCGTTCGATATGTTTGAAGAAATTTCTAGTATCGCTGAAGAAGCCAAGGCCAACGGTTTAGCGGTGGTAATTTGGTCTTATCCACGCGGTGGCGATTTGTCAAAAATTGGCGAAACGGCGATGGATATTTGCGCTTACGCAACTCACATTGCGGCCATGCTTGGTGCGCACATTATTAAAGTCAAGCCACCAACTCAAGCCCTAGAAAATCTTGAAACTATCAAAGTTTACGAAAAATTAAAAATACCAATGAACACTCTCGAAGAAAGGGTTCGTCACATTATCAAAACTGCTTTCGATGGTCGTCGCATCGTAGTTTTCTCGGGCGGAAACGCTAAAGGCGAAGAAGATATTTATAATGAAATTCGTCAAATTTATAAAGGCGGAGCGAATGGCTCTATCATTGGTCGTAACACTTTCCAACGTCCAAGAGAAGAGGCTTTAAAAATGCTTGATAATATTATTAAAATTTATCAAGGAAAATAATTTTAGCTTTAATTCGCTAAGTCATGAATCGTCAAAAATTTGATATCGCCATTGTCGGAAGCTCTTTTGCCGGCATGACTTGTGCCTTAACTTTGGCGCAAATTTCGCCACAAATTTCCATCGCCTTAATCGAAAAAGAAAATATTTTCGAGAAGGTGCGCGGTGATGATGGGCGGGCTTACGCCATCTCATCATCATCGTTAAAACTTTTTAAAGAGCTTGGAATTTATGATGAATTGCAAAATGTTGCCGGCAAAATTGCCGATATAAAAATCACCGATTATAAATCGCCTTTTGTCCTTGATTTTATTGGCTCTGAAGTTGATGAAAAAGATGGTCAACTTGGGCAAATTATTGAAAATCATTTCATATTTGAAGCTTTAAAAAACAAAATTTCTCAACAAAAAAATATCACAATTTTTTGTCCAAATTTTTATCAAGAAATTAATTTTGGCGAAAATGTTGTAATCGAATTAAATGATAAAAAATTTATTGAGGCAAAATTATTTCTAGCCTGCGATGGTAGATTTTCTAAGCTCCGCGAACTTTATAAAATTCCAACCCAAACTAAAAATTATCATCAAACCGCGATTGTTTTTAAAATTTCGCATAAAATTCCGCATAAAAATATTGCTTACGAAAAATTTTTACCAAGCGGACCTTTGGCGATTTTGCCACTAAAAGATCAAAATCAATCTTCAATTGTGTGGATTGCGCGCGATGAAGAGGCTCAAGCGATTTTGAGCCTCGATCAAGAAAATTTTTTACAACAATTGCACAAAAAAATGGAAAATTGCTTGGGCAAATGCGAAATAATTTCACAAAAATTTTCTTATCCATTAATCATGGTTTTGGCGCAAGATTTTTATCATCAAAAAATGTTATTGATTGGCGATTCAGCATGCGGAGTCCATCCAATCGCGGGTCAAGGCTTTAATTTGGCAATTGTCGGCATTAAAAATTTACGCGACTTAATCGCACAAAATATTTTATGCGGTTTAGAAATTTCTTCGGAAAGTTTAATCAAATCTTATCATCAAAAAACTCGCAACAATGCCAAAAAAATGGTGATCGCCACCGATGTTTTAAATTCAATTTTCGAAAGCAAAAGTTTGGTTTTAAAAGCGGGACGCAATGTCGGTTTGGGCGTGATAAATTTACTTCCAAAAGTTAAAAAATTTTTTATAAAAAATGCCGGAGGCTTTTAAGTGAGCTTTCGCGGTAATATTTTATTAAAAATCTATCAATTTTTTTCGGTAATAATTTTACCTTTTTTGTTGCTTTTAATTTTATATCGCAAGAAAAAATTAAAAGAACATCCGCAACGATTTTTAGAAAGATTGGCAATCACCAAAATTGCAAAACCACAAAATTGTCAATTATTTTGGGTTCACGCCGTAAGCGTTGGCGAGTCAAATTCAGCATGGATTTTGATCGAAAATTTATTGAAATTTTCGCCAAATATTAACATTCTTTTTACTTCAACTTCAACCACTTCGGCGCAAATTATTGGGCAAAAAATTTTACAAAATGAATTATTTAAAAATCGCGTAATTCATCAATTTTTGCCAATCGATAGTTATTTTATTGTGCAAAAATTTCTTAATCATTGGAAG
>JBIIBR010000136.1:0-4047 GCA_044239285.1 Rickettsiales bacterium
AGCCGAGAGCCTGCATTTTTGTTGAGTCGGAGATTTGGCCAAATTTTATTTATTGCGCTCACAAAAAAGCTATTTTAAGTTTTTTAATTAACGCTCGAATTTCACAAAAAACCGCTTCGAAATGGCTTTTGTTAAAAAAATTAGGTTTCCATATTTTTGATTATTTTTCAATAATCTTTGCCCAAAGTTTGCAAGATAAAAATCTTTTACAAAATCTTACGAAAAATAATATTTTTTACGAGGGCAACCTTAAATCACAAAATTCTAAATTAGCAGTTGATGAAAAAAAATTGCAAGAATTAAAATTGCAAATTGGCGATCGTAAAATATGGCTTTGCGCCTCTACTCACGACGGTGAAGAGGAGTTACTTTTACAAACACATTTTCGCTTAAAAAAACAATTTTCTGATTTATTGACGATAATAGTTTTGCGTCATCCCAATAGAGCCAATAAGGTTTGCGAGCTTTTGAAAAATATTAATTTTTCACAAAGAAGTAAAAATCAAATTATCACCGAGCCTACGGAAATCTATCTTGTTGATAGTTTGGGTGAGCTTGGAACTTTCTATTCTTTGGTCAATTTTGCTTTTATTGGCGGATCACTTTTGAAAATTGGCGGACATAACCCGTTTGAAGCGATTCAGTTGAATTGCGTTGTTATTTCTGGTGCCGAAGTTTTTAATTTCGCTGAAATTTATCAGGATTTACAGCAAAAAAATGCTTGTGAAATTGTTGAAAATGTCGATGAACTTTATGAGATTGTGCAGAAATTTTTACAAAATTCAGAATTGATTTTACCTTACGCTATCAATGCTAAACAAGCTATCGAAACTTCACAAAATACTTCGCAAAAAATTATCGAAAAACTCGATTCAATTTTAATGCTTGGAATATAAATAATTCAAATAATTAGTATGAAGGATTCGGACGAATCAAATAAAAATATTTCGATTGATAAATTGATAAATCAACCTTCCGATAATACTGAATCGGCAGGAAGAATTACGATTAATAAATTAACAAATCAATCCGCTTTCGAAGTTTATAATTTTAATAATTTACAAACTCTTTCAATACGAGATGCCACAAGAATCAAAACTCTTTCCTATGAACAAGTTCTTATGAAAGATAACAAGAAAAGCAATAGGTAAATTTTTTTGCCAAAAATTATTTTAAAATTATGTTAATTTTAAAATAATTTAATTATACTGAGTAAAAACTTAAAATAAAAATATGATTAGAGCTAAAGATTTATCAATTTCTTTTTCGGGACATGAAGTTTTTTCCGAAGGTAATTTTATAATTAATCCACGTGAAAAGGTTGGGCTGATTGGTCGCAACGGTAGTGGCAAATCGACTTTTTTAAAATTAATTTTAAAAAAAATAGAGCCCGATAGCGGTGCGGTTGAAATTCCGCGAGGCTACAGAATAGGGCATTTAGAACAGCATATTCACTTTACTCACAACACAGTTTTGGAAGAAATTTGTTCAGTTTTGCCCGAAGATCGCGAGCATGAAGGTTGGAAAGGTGAAAATATTTTATATGGTTTGGGCTTTACGGAATCAGACTTGCAAAAGGATCCGAAAAATTTCTCGGGCGGTTATCAAGTCAAATTAAATTTAGCAAAATTATTGTTAATCGAACCGCAAATGTTGTTGCTCGACGAGCCAACAAATTATCTCGATATTCACTCCATTCGTTGGCTCAAAGAATTTTTGCGCGAATGGGAAGGTGAGTTGATTTTAGTTACTCACGACCGTGATTTTATGGATAGCGTTATTACGCACACTTTGCTTCTTCACCGCAACACTTTCAAAAAAGTTCCCGGCAACACTCGCGGAGTTCGCGAAAAAATTGCACTTGAAGAAGAAATTTACGAAAAAACGCGAGTTAATGAAGAAAAACAACGTCAAAAAACCCAAGAATGGATCGATCGTTTTGGTGCTAAAGCCAGTCAAGCCAGTCGCGTTCAATCTCGAGTAAAAATGCTCGAAAAAATCGATGTTAAAGAAAAATTAGACAATATTCAAAACCTCGATTTCGCCTTTAATCACAAGCCTTTTGCTAGTAAAGAAAATTTGATCGAAGTAGAAAATTTGGCTTTTGGTTACAATCCTGAAAATCGCTTAATAAATGATTTGTCTTTTAAAATTGCCAATGGCGAAAAAATTTGCGTAATTGGAAAAAATGGTAAAGGAAAATCAACTTTGTTAAAGCTTATAACGCAAGATATTCAGCCTTTGAAAGGCGCGGTCAAAGTTCATAGCAAAGTCGAAATTGGTTTTTTTGGACAAATGAATATTGATCGTTTGGATAAAAATTCCACAATTTATGAAGAGCTTCAAAAGGTTGACGAACGCTTGCCCCAAAGTCGTGTCCGTCAGGTTTGTAGTAACATGATGTTTTCAAGTGATTTGGCAAATAAAAAAATTTCGGTGCTTTCGGGTGGCGAAAAAAGTCGTGTAATGCTTGGAAAAATTTTATTAAAAGGTGCAAATTTATTGTTACTTGATGAGCCGACAAATCACCTCGATATGGAATCTTGCGACTCACTTAAAGAAGCGATAAAAAGCTTTGAAGGTGCGTTAATCATGGTTTCGCACGATGAGGGAATGTTGAAAGAAATCGCCAATAAATTAGTCGTTTTCGATGATGACAAAACATTTACTTTTGAAGATTCTTATGAGTTCTTCTTAAAAAGAAAAGGTTGGAAAGATAGTTAGTAAAATGAATAAATTCTCATTTTGTTTCAAAGAAAATATTTAACTCAATAAAATAACAATAAGTTGGATAAATTTTTTATTTATACATAAAAGTTTTGTAAATATGAAAATTTAACAATTTATTTTTAATTTATGAAAAATGATGATTTAAGGCTAGATACAAAAGTTGAAAATAGAGATTACAGATTAAAGAGAGCGTCTTCATCATTCATGCCAACAAACAACCTTGCAATTGAAGATTATATTGTGAGAGACGGTGAGCAAAATGAAGTTAGCGACATGGGCAATCAAGCTCCGAAGCGACGACATAAGTCATTGCCACTATCTTTTATTGCGACAAATGAAGAAGGCAAAGAAATGCCAAGCATCGAGCTAACTCCATCCGCTTCGGTAAATCTTGGCGCTAATTTTGATTATGAAGCTGACATTGCAAATAATCTAATAACTAGTGATTTTTTGAAGGTAAATCTTGATAGTCCTACGAGACCCGGAGCTCCAATTCGTCAAGCCAGTAAAAGTTCTTTGATGGATGGGATTGATGATGTTGGCATTTCGGGTGCCAAGATAAATTCTTCTCGAGTTGCATTATATTTTGATCAAGAGCAAGAAGATTCCGCGAATTTTTCAAATGGCGAAGTCAAAAAAGAAGAAACATCGCCATCATTGTCGCCGAGGGCTAAAAATTCACCAATCGAAACTTTCAAAGTCGAATCTAAAATGAGGGAATAGTTTTAAGTAATAGTTTCGTATTCGCAATGATTCCAAGCATAAATTCCGCCACTAAGATTATAAATTTCAAGATTTGGATCTTCCATTAAAAGTTTATTGCAACCATTAAAACTGCGTTTCCCATGTTGACAATGTAGGCATAATTAAAAAAATGGGATGATGGAAATCACTTTTAAACCTACAATCACATGATCTCGTAACAAAATCTTATATTTTTTTTATAAGATATGCTATTATTTGGTTAAAAAAATGTTAAAAAAAATGCTTAAAATGTGGTAAATTTTCCGCGGTAAAAAATGGTAACAAAAGAGGTAAAAATCGCTTTAGATGTAGCTCGTGTTTTTATCAATGGGTAGAAAAAAGAGGTAAAAGAATAAACTACTCCAAAGCCTACAAACACTGGCTTCTTGGCAGAAGAACATTAGCAGAAATTTGTAATGATTTAGATGTT
The DNA here is from genome assembly GCA_044239285.1 of Rickettsiales bacterium. Lineage (GTDB taxonomy): Bacteria > Pseudomonadota > Alphaproteobacteria > Rickettsiales > UBA1997 > CAILUF01. The sequence continues at coordinate 3,905 of JBIIBR010000136.1, forward strand.
TCATATCCGAAGTTAAACAAAGAATTTGATAGGTTCGACATGTCCGAAGGCTTGTTAGAAGAGACTTTGCAAGATTTGAATCAACCGATAAATCTCCTAATCGACGCCACTTTTTTCGGCAGAGAATTCGGTTTTTTAGTTTT
>JBIIBR010000029.1:0-9029 GCA_044239285.1 Rickettsiales bacterium
TTATAGATCTCGCCATTGGCAGTTTTTTTACCGTGAAAATCTTCACCATACCATGAGGCGGTGCCAATTTCTTCAAAGCTTTCGTAATCTTGAGGAACATAAGATACACCAAACGCAGTGTAAGGTTTACCTATTTTAAAATGCCCAGAATAAACTCCCGATTCAAGAAGATTATCGCGATTAATTTCACGCTCTCCCGAATATTCAGCAAGCTCGTCGTCAAGTTCATCATCGACGGTTTTAAATTCAGAATTCCGTCTTAATCCGTTTGATGAAAATTTATTTATCTCACTATCTTTTATTTTATAATTACGATAATTTTCGGTATTATAACCGTAATCGCTTGGCATAAAATTTAATGGCGTTTTTGAGATTGGTAAGCCCGCCTGCATTGATTCCGATGGCTTTATCTTTCTGGCAAATCCTCTGCCCGCATTAACAAATTTTCCTTCGAAATTCCGTGAATAACGTTTTTTACTTTTGTAAGAGCGCGATTCAGAATCATCAAAGGCACAAGATGACAAAGTGAGTGATATAGCGATTAAAAAACTTAATAATTTATTCATTAATTTTTACTTTTTTATAATCAAAATTTGATATAGCATTTTTATATCCTAAATTAACTAATGTTTTAAAAGCAAACTCTTCTTGATTAGAAGGCTTGAATTCATTTTTAGTGATTAAAAATATACCATATTTAGCAAATAAATTTGAAAATAATTCATTACTAAAGACCCCAGAAAGACTATGATTCGACGTTAAAAAAACTTTTTTTTGAATATTAAAATCGAGATCATTGCACAATTTTTCAAAATCTAAAATTGAACAAAAATGAATGTTGGGAGTCTCGTACCATTGATACGGAATCGTTTTATTTACGGGCATTTGTCCCCTAAACATTAAGTCAAAACGATTTCGAATATGAGCAAAATTTGGCAAAGAAACCACCGCGTAATTTGCAATTCTAAGCATTTCCAATAAAATTTTCGGCGGATTTTGCGTCGCCTGAATTGTTTGACTCAAAACCGCATAATCAAAAGATTTATCTGGATAAATCGATAAATCATTTTCAGCATTACCATGAATCACCGAGAGCCCGCGGATGATTGCCTTACTTACTTGCGTATGAGAAATTTCTAAACCTCGCGCGTCAATATTTTTGGTATTTTTTAAAAAATGTAATAACTCTCCATCGCCACAACCAATATCAAGAACCTTGCTATTTGTGCTGATTAAATCAGCTACAACCCGTAAGTCGTAACGAATTTTTTGCGATTTAGAGTTTTGATTATTTTTCATCATTTTAAGAAAAAATATTATTACTTTTTAAAAAAATATAATATCGATTAAACTTTAACAAGAATATCATTCTTTAATAAAAAAGAATCATGTCCACCATTACTTTCAATCACAACCGAGCTAACATTTATATTGCACGCACTTAATGAATAAGTTAGCTTCCTAGATTCACTAGGTGGGAACAGCCAATCGTCGGAGAAAGAAATAATACAAATTTTGCAAGATTTATTTTTTGCCAACTCAACAAAAGCGCCACTTAAATTGCCGTTAAAATCACTTTCTAAATCAAAATAATCAACGGCGCGCGTAATGATTAAATAAGAATTTGGATCAAATCTTTCAACAAAGCGATTGCCCTGATAATGCAAATAATTTTCAACTTCAAAATCTCTTTCGGCGCTGAAAGAAAATCCCGCTTTATTATTTAAATCGCGTCCAAATTTTTTCTGCAACGAAGTCTCGGAGAGATAGGTAATATGCGCTGTCATCCGCGCAATCGCCAAACCATTTTTTGGAAATTTTTCATTGATTAAATAATCCCCTTCGCACCAATTTGGATCGCTCATAATCGCTTGTCTACCCACTTCGTGAAATGCAATATTTTGTGGCGAATGTCGATAAGAAGACGCCATCGGAATTAAAATTTTTACTTTATTTGGAAATAAAACTCCCCACGCCAAAACCTGCATTCCACCAGTTGATCCGCCAATCACCGCATGCAATTTAGTAATACCAAAATGTTCGATTAATAAATTTTGCGCTCGCACCATATCGTGAATTGTCAAAAATGGAAAACTATTACCAAATGGTTTATTAGTTTGCGGATTAACTTCTTTGGGACCAAAAGAACCCATGCATCCGCCAATAACATTCGAGCAAATTACAAAAAATTTATCGGTATCAATCGCCTTCCCTTTGCCGACCATAAAATCCCACCAACCATCTTTTTGAATTACGGGATTTGAACTCGCAACATATTGATCTCCCGTCAAAGCGTGGCAAATTAAAACGGCATTAGACTTATCGGCATTAAGATTTCCGTAGGTTTGATAGGCTATCGGAAAATTTTCAATTTCCAAACCCGAAGATAATTTAAGTTGAAAATTTTGCGCGACATAAATAACATCGCCAATTTCAAATTCTTGATTTAAATGACCAAATCTTGACTTAACTTTCATTAAATTTTATAAATAGAATTATTGTTAAACCTAAATATTAAAAACCAATGAGCGAAAATCAACAAAATAAAAAACTTGCTTTATTTCGCGAGCAAATCGACGAAATAGATTTAAAAATTCTTAATCTTCTCAAAGATCGAATGGAGATTGTTAAAAATGTTGGCGAGTTAAAAAAATCTTGTAATGAGAAATTTTATATTCGTTCAAATCGCGAAGCCGACATGATCAAAAACCTTGTCAATCTTGCCGAAGATAAATTTCCAAAATCAACAATTATCAATATTTGGCGTAAAATTATAACCACCGCCAACATGAATGAACAAGCACTGCGAATCGCTATTCACAATCCACGCAATAGCGCCGATTACACTTATTTAACTCGAGAATATTATAATAATGACGTGCCCATTATTAATTATGATAGCGCTAATAGCGTAGTTGCGGAATTAGAAAATCAACAAGCGCAAATCGGTATTTTCGCCCTTCCCGACTCAAATGAGGACATTGATAAAAAAGAAGATACCAAAGAAAATTGGTGGATTTCTCTCGCCAATAATCGCATTGGACTTAAAGTTTTCGCTAAAATTCCTTTCGTTGAATTTGCGCAAAAAGATAAAAATTCTATCTCGATTCAACTCGTCGCCACCGCCATCAAAGAACCGGAAAAATCGAGTTGCGATAAAAGTTTAATCACTATCGAAACTGGCAAGGAAGTCAACAAATCCGCTATTTTAACTGCACTTAAAGAAGTTGGTCTTGAAGGTAAAATTTTAAAATCGGCGCAAGTAATGCAATTTGATGGCATCAAATTTCACTTGGTTGAACTTGAAGGTTTTTATCTTGAAAATGATGAGATTTTTAAAAAACTTTCTCAATCAAAAATTAAGCCTTATGTCAAAGTTTTAGGGCATTTTGCCCAAACTATTTTAATTTAAAAACTCCGCTTGACTTAACAAGATAATTTATTTTAAAATAGACAAAGTTAACAAAGCTTTATCCTTTTTATCAACGTCAAGTTCTTAAAAAATTTTCTAGGCAATTTTTAATTTAAAAATCCTAAAAAACCAGTGGATATTTAAGCGTTAAAATCTTCAAAATCATGACTAAACGTATTAACGCTAAGAAAAAACTTAGCAGAAAATTAGGTGGAAGCCTTTGGGGTCAAGCTAATGATTCCTTCACCAAACGTAATTATCGCCCAGGGCAACATGGCGCCTCTTCAAAAGGTCGCACCAGTGACTACGGAGTTCAGCTTCGCGCCAAACAAAGAATGAAATTTTACTACGGCAATATTTCTGAAAAACAATTCCATAACACTTTCAAACTCGCTTCAAAAATGAAAGGCGATGTGAGTGAAAACTTCATCGGCGCCCTTGAAAGCAGACTTGATGCCATCGTTTATCGCGCAAATTTCGTGCCAACAGTTTTCGCGGCTCGTCAATTCGTAAACCACAAACATGTTCTGGTTAACGGCAAAGCGGTTAATATTCCTTCTTATCGCTTAAAAATTGGTGATGTTGTGCAAATTCGTGAAAAATCACGCAAGCTTAATATCGTAATTGATGCTTTACAAAAAATGGAACGCGATGTTCCTTCTTATTTAGCACTCGACAAAGATAATTATTCAATAAAATTAACCGAAAAACCAACTTTTGCTGAAGTTCCTTATGCAATTGAAATGGAACCTCATCTTATTACAGAATTCTATTCAAGATAGTTTTCTAATCTTACTAAAAACCCTCTTTTTTCAACAAGAAAGAGGGTTTTTTAGTTTCTAGATTTTTGGATTTAAATTTAATTTTCTACAAAACATTAATAATTTTATCAATCATAACATCACCAAGATCTTCTAAGGCTCTAATTGTAATTGAATTTTTATAATATTCATCGGTGGCGTGCCCAATTCCAACGCCGATAATTTCAATCTTGCCACGCTTTTCAATCATATTAATAACATGACGCAAATGGTCGGATAAAATATCGCCATCATTGTTGCAAGTAGTTGAATCATCGACGGGCGTGCCGTCGGAAATTACCATCAAAATTTTTCTTTTTTCACTTTGTTGCGATAAGCGTGAACGAGCGAACAGCAAGGCTTCGCCATCAATATTCTCTTTTAGAATTCCTTCTTTAAGCATTAATCCTAAATTGATTTTCGATTTTTTAAAACTTTGGTTAAAACTCTTATAAATGATATGTCGCAATTCGTTTAAACGTCCGGGATTTTTTTTGCGACCCGAAGTTTCCCACAATTTTCTAACGCGTCCGCCCTTCCAATCCGAAGTTGTAAAGCCAATAATTTCAGTTTTGATCGAAAATTTTTCAAGAATTTCTGCGATAATTTCACAAGCCATCGCACTCATCACGATTGGATTGCCCCGCATCGAGCCTGAATTATCAAGCAATATTGTTAAAGTCGTATCGTGATATTCATGAGCTTTAGAATTAATCCATACATCTTCAATTAATGGCGACAAAACTAAATTCACTAATTTTTTGCGATTCAAAACCCCGCCCGAAGCATCAAAATCAAGGTAAGTATTTTTCTTCGATAATAATTTTCTTTTCAATTTCAAATTCATTTTTTTAGAAATTGAATTGAGTTTTGATATTTTTAAATCGAGTTGGTTGCGTAAATTTTCAAGTTCACTTTTAGCAATAAATTTTTTCGGATTAATTACCTCATCAAATTGATTAGAAAAAATTGTGTAAGGATTTTTAAATTCAATTTTATTATTATCGATTGAAGGCTTGTCAATAATGGCTTCATCAAAGTTTTCATCTTCAAAAATTGGCATTTCTGTTAATTTTTTTTCGACAATTTTTTCTTCGCTAGAATTTTCCGTAACTTCGTTATTTTGAATTTGATTTAAATTATTTTCCACCGATTCGGCGCCGAAATTTTCGGTTTCTTGCGGAGTTTGTTTTTGCTCTTCGGGGCTTGATTTGGTAGGATTTTCCTTGGTTTCTTCGTTATCAATTATCAACTCTTCTAAAATTAATTTTAGATTTTTGGCAAAATTTTCTTGATGATAAATAAATTTTTCTAAATCAAATATTTTTTGTACAATTTTCGGTGCCAAATTTTTTTGTAAATCCGTAACAAATTCTTGGGTTTTTGGTAAAATTTTCTTGGTGAAAATATTGTTTAATATTAGTAAATCAAGGTTAAAAGGCTCAGCATAAAAAATATCATTTTCGATTTTTGTTAAAATATTTTTTTCGATTCCCAAAAAATTTTCGCCCGCCAAAATCACAATTCTTGCTCTTTCAAAATCATCAAAAATTTTGGCGACATTAATTTTTAAATTATTTAAATTATTGATTTCAAATTTAAATTTTTGATGAATTTTAGGATTATGAAATAAGGCAAAACAACAGCCTAAATCAAGGCTTGGACGCATGAAAGATAAAATTTCTAAATCATTTTCACAATTTTTAATTAAATTAAAATTTGGTGAAAATGATTTTAAAGAAAATATTTTCGCAATTGATTTTTCCTCTTGAAAATCAATGATATTTTGATTCCAAGAAAAGAAATTATTAATTAAATTTTCATCAAAATCGATTTGCAAATTAGAATTTTGCACCATGTTGCGATAAGTCGCCACAAGGTTTTCTTTAATTTTTTCAAAATTTTTTGGTGAATTTTTCAACTTAAAAATTATTTTAAATTTTTAGATATTTCGTTAAAAAGCGCCGAAGCACTTGAATAACAAGCCTCGACGCGACCGTGAATCAACCAATCTCCGCAAGCTCCTAGACGCATTTCATTATCAAGAAAAAATTTTACATTATTTTCTTGCTTGGCAATATTTGCATAACGCCAACGATGAATATCTTGATGAATAATATTTTCGAGTGGCTGTTGAATTATTTTTGCAAATTCTGCTATAAGTTGTTTTTTAACTTCCTCAATATCATTTTCAATATTGTGATCAGACCAGTCGTTTCTAGCTAAAATCGTATAAGAATCCGAATTTTTTCGTTGCGGTTTTGAACTTTCAGAACTAATCCAAGAAATTATTGAATTCTTAACCAAGGCAATGTCGAATTGGAGATTTAAAGGCTTTTCCAAACCAAGCATTAAAGCAAAACAACCAAGCATTTTAACATTTTTCGTCGCTTCAAAAAAATTACATTCATGCGGAATTAATTCTAGTAATTGAGGTGCTGGAATTGAAAAAAATAACCAATCAAATTCACCTAAAAAAATATTTTTATCGTCAAAAATTTGCCAATTTTTGCCATTTTTTTCAATTTTAGCAACACGAGTTTGGAAAGATATATCAAGGTCTCGCGACAATTCTTTGCAAAGTTGATTCATTTTTGGCGACGGCACGAAATGATTTTTTTCCGCTGGCCATTCGCGAATATAATTGATTTTATAATTATCAATTTCGGCAAAATTTCCACACCAAGAATTTAAAATTTTTTGCTCAATAAAAGGTTTTAAAAATTGTTGAAATTCTGCGGTTTTGGCGTAAAAAAATTGCGCACCGAAATCAAAATTAAAATCATCTTTAGTGCGAGAAGACATTCTTCCGCCGACTCCACGAGCTTTTTCAAAAATTTTAACTTCGCCAATATTTTTTAATTTTTGCGCTAAAATTATCCCTGAAAATCCAGCACCAACAATTGCAATCGCAGGTTTTTTCATAATTATTTATTCAATTCTTTTTCAATTGCGTTAATAATTTTTTCACTTTCCGGAGCGGTGCTTGAAATATAATAATCGACTAATTTGCCATCACGACCGATTAAATATTTGTGAAAATTCCATTTTGGCGAAGCAATGGCGCCAAGCTTGTCGCTGGCAAATTGATAAAATGGATGGGCGTTTTTTCCAATAACAATTTCTTTTTGCGTCACCAAGAAATTTACACCATAATTATATTTGCAAAATTTTTGAATTTCTGCGTTAGTTCCCGGTTCTTGACTGCCAAAATTATTGCTCGGAACCCCGATTATCATCAATCCGCGGTCTTTATATTTTTGATAAATTTTTTCTAAACCTTCATATTGTTTGGTAAATCCGCATTTCGAAGCAGTGTTGACAATCAATAAAACTTTGTTTTTGTAATCGGCTAAATTGATTTTTGTTTCATCAAAATTAATGAAAGAAAATTGATAAACATCGCTGGCTTTAGCATTTTCAGCCTTAGAACTTGTTGAGAAAAATGAGAACATAAATAAAATTGTTAAGATTTTTGAAAGATTTTTTTTCATGTTTTGAATTATTTTTTTTGTAAAAAATTTTTATCGATAAAATTATAATTTTTTCATTGAAAAAAGTCGATAAATATTTTTACATTGCCCTCAAAATTACAATGATTAAACTTATTTTAATCCGCAAAACCAAATTAATTAATATTTTTCTCACTAAAATTTATTCAAATTTTTATAAATATGAAATTTTCAATAGAATATCTCAAAACCAAATGGCAGTTAATGTTATCTATTATATCTGTTGTATCATTAATAATTCATTTTTTTACCAAATTTGCTCTGAAAATTGATGAAAATTATAGTCTTATTTTCGTTCTTATCATTGGTGGAATTCCACTTTTAATTCAGATCTTTCTTAAAATTTTAAAAGGCAATTTGGGTGCTGATTTAATTGCCTTCATGGCGTTAATTCTGGCAATTTATTTACATGAAAATGTCGCTGGAGTTTTGATTATTTTAATGTTAGCAAGTTCGCAAGCGCTTGAAGAATTTGCTTCGCATCGTGCCTCTTTTGTCTTAGAAGCTCTTGCTCAAAGAATGCCAACTATGGCTCATTTAAAATCGGAAAATAATTTTTTGGATACCGAAATTTCTAAAATAAAAATTGACGATTTGGTGGCGGTTTTTCCGCATGAAATTTGTCCGATTGATGGCGAAATCGTTGAAGGCAGAGGCTCGATGGATGAATCATATTTAACCGGTGAGCCTTACCGAATTTCCAAAACTATTGGTTCTAAAGTTTTGTCGGGTGCGATTAACGGCGAATCTTTATTCGTTATTAAAACCGAAAAACTACCCGCCGATTCGCGTTATGGCAAAATCATGGAAGTCATGCAACAAGCCAAAGAACAACGTCCCGAAATTCGCAAACTTGCCGATAAAATTGGAGCAATTTTTGCGCCGATAACCATAATTATCGCCTCACTTTCTTATTTTTTTACTCAGGATTTGACCAATTTCTTAGCAGTTTTAACCATTGCCACACCCTGCCCGCTCTTGATTGCAGTGCCAATCGCCATTATTAGCGCAATTTCAATTTCAGCGCGCCAAGGCATTATTATCAAGGATGCACGCATTTTAGAAAAACTCTCAATTTGCACCACGGCGATTTTTGACAAAACGGGAACTTTGACTTATGGCGAGCCCAATATTTCTGAAATTATCGCTCTTGATGAATTTACTGAAAATGAAATTTTACAAAAAACTGCCAGCCTCGAACGTTACTCTCGACATCCTCTAGCTGGTTCAATTTTAAAAGAAGCGCAAAAACGTAATTTACTTTTACTCGATGCTCAAAATAGTGCAGAAAAACCCAGTTATGGC
>JBIIBR010000030.1:0-9025 GCA_044239285.1 Rickettsiales bacterium
AGCTACGTGGAAAGGTTGCGATAAAAATCTTTGGATTTTTCTAGCGCGCGCCACGGTTAATTTGTCTTCTTCAGAAAGTTCATCCATACCAAGAATGGCAATAATATCTTGCAAAGATTTGTAAGCTTGCAAAGTTTTTTGAACTTCTCTGGCAACTTGATAATGCTCATCGCCAACGATTCTTGGGTCAAGAATTCTTGAGGTTGAATCAAGTGGATCTACCGCTGGATAAATTCCAATTTCGGCGATCTGACGAGATAAAACTGTTGTGGCGTCAAGATGCGAAAATGAAGTTGCTGGAGCTGGATCGGTTAAATCATCAGCTGGTACGTAAATTGCTTGAACCGAAGTAATTGAACCATTTTTAGTTGAAGTAATTCTTTCTTGCATTGCGCCCATTTCAGTGGCAAGAGTAGGTTGGTAACCAACTGCCGATGGAATACGCCCAAGAAGAGCTGATACTTCAGAACCAGCTTGGGTAAAGCGGAAGATATTGTCGATAAAAAATAGAACGTCACGTCCTTCTTTGTCACGGAAATATTCCGCTTGAGTAAGTCCAGTCAAGGCAACTCTAGCACGGGCTCCTGGTGGTTCGTTCATTTGACCATAAACCAACGCAACTTTTGAATTTTTGAAATTTTTGGTATCAATAACTCCCGAATCAATCATTTCATGATAAAGATCGTTACCTTCGCGAGTTCTTTCGCCAACTCCAGCAAAAACTGAATATCCGCTGTGAGCTTTGGCAACGTTATTGATTAGCTCCATAATTAAAACTGTTTTACCAACGCCAGCACCGCCGAATAAACCAATCTTTCCACCTTTAGAATAAGGGGCAAGAAGATCGATAACTTTAATTCCTGTTTCAAGAATTTCGGTCTCAGTTGCTTGATCAACAAGCAAAGGGGCTGAAGCGTGAATTGGATAAAGTTCTTTACAAACAATTTCACCTTTTTCGTCAATCGGCTCACCGATAACGTTCATAATTCTGCCGAGAGTTGCTTCGCCAACGGGGACTGAAATTGGAAGCCCAGTATCAATAACTTTGGCACCGCGAGTAAGTCCGTCAGTGGAATCCATAGCAATTGTTCTAACAGTTTTTTCACCAATGTGAAGAGCGACTTCTAAAACTAATTTTTTGCCATCATTTTGACATTCAAGAGCGTTGTAAATGGCGGGCATTTCGCCATTTTCAAATTCAACATCTACCACCGCAGAAATAATCTGCGTAACTTTTCCTGTATTTTTCATGTTTAATTAAGTTTTATTTCATTCCAATTTTTAAATTATAAAACACTCGCAAGCCTATCAAATAAAGGCTTAAGAAGTTATTATTTTTATTTTCAATTAATTGTTTTGAGAATTTTGATCGTTAAAATATTGAATTAATTAACGAACATTTAATATCATTTTGCTTCGACAATTTAACCTTCCTAACTCAAAGTGCAAGCAAAAAACTAAAAATTTTCAACACTCAAATTTAGTAAAAGTAAATAACAAAAATTCAAAAACCAAAAATCTTATCACAATCCCAGTCGCGAATCTTTTTTGAAAAAAAAGATGAAGCGTTTATCCACAAAGAAATTTTAAAAAAACCCAAATCTCATCGCGGATGTCGCGATTCACTCGCGACGAAGGTTTCTCGCGTTTAAAAAATAGCCTAAACGGCTATTTTTAGCGAGAAACGGGATCAGGAGCGAAGCGAAGCAATCCCGGTCGCGAGTTCTTTTCGAAGAAAAGGACGAAGCATTGTGATAAAACTCATTCGCATCATTTAAGAGTGGAAATAGTATATTATTTCAAAATATTTACGTGCCCCATCTTACGTCCTTCTTTAGCCTCACCCTTGCCATATAAATGAATTTTTGCTTTTGGATTATTTTGATATTTTTCGATGTCATTTACCTCATCGCCAATCAAATTTATCATTTGTCCTTGTGAATGAAATCTAGTATCGCCCAAAGCCATGCCAGTTATAGCTCGAATCAATTGTTCAAATTGCGAAGTAATCGAAGCGTTCATCGAAAAATGTCCAGAATTATGCGGACGCGGAGCCAATTCATTCACTAAAATTTTATTATCTACTATAAAAAACTCAACCGCCATTATGCCAACTAAATCAAGCTTTTCAGCGATTTTTGTGGCAGTTTTTAAAGTTTTAATTTTTTGCGGAAGAGATAATTTGGATGGATAAAAACTACGCTGTAAAATGCCATTTTTATGAATATTAGTTAATGGATCGTAAGCCTTGATTTCACCGCTTTTAGAACGAGCAACAATTACCGAAACTTCATCATCAAAGCGACAAAATTTTTCTAAAATTAGCGGATAATTTTTTACATTTTCGTAAACTTTTTGTGCCGATTCAATATCTTCTAAAACAAATTGTCCCTTGCCATCATAGCCCATAATAGCAGTTTTCAAAATTGCTTTTTTAAAAATTTCCAACCCTTTTTTTAAATCGTCAAAACTATTTATAACCTTATATTCCGCGGTTTTTATTTGATTCTCGTTAAGAAAATTTTTTTCCAAAATACGATTTTGTGTAATTTTTAAAGTTTCAACATTCGGATAAAGTTGTGAATTTTGTGCTACAAATTCAGCGGTTTCTAACGGAATATTTTCAAATTCAAATGTAGCAAAATCGATGGCGTCACAAAATTTTTTCAAGGCAATTTTATCAAGATAATCGCCCACAATCGTTTGATTGGTAACGAAACTTGCGGGCGAATCTTTTTGATCAGTAAGAACTACAGTGCGTAGCCCCATCATTTGTGCGTAAAAGCAAATCATTCTGCCGAGTTGACCGCCACCTATAATTCCTAATGTTTTCATTTTTTTAATTATTATAATACATTTCAAATTCAATCGGATGAGGCATTTGCTCATAACGATCGACTTCTTTGAGTTTCAATTCGATGTAAGCATCAATTTGCTCATTAGTAAAAACATCGCCTTGCAATAAAAATTCACGATCCTTATCAAGTGCCAACAAAGCTTCGCGCAAAGAGCGCGCCACCGTTGGAATTTTACGCAATTCTTTTTCGCTCGAATGATATAAATCTTGATTTTTTGGTTCACCCGGATGAATTTTATTTTTAATTCCATCTAGACCCGCCATCATCAAAGCCGCACAAGTTAAATATGGATTTGAAGCCGGATCGGGGAAACGAGTTTCAATGCGACGAGCTTTTTCGTTAGTCACGTGCGGAATACGAATTGAAGCCGAACGATTTTTTGCCGAATAAGCCAACAAAACTGGCGCTTCATAACCCGGAACTAATCTTTTATAACTATTAGTTGTGGCATTAGAAAAAGCGTTAATAGCACGAGCATGTTTAATAATTCCGCCGATATAATAAAGAGCGAGTTCCGACAAACCAGCGTGATCATTACCGACAAATAAATTTTCACCATCTTTCCAAATTGATTGATGGACATGCATGCCTGAACCGTTGTCGGCGTAAATTGGCTTTGGCATAAAAGTTGCAGTTTTACCGAAAGCTTGGCAAACATTATGAACTACATATTTAAATTTTTGGATATTGTCTCCCGTTCCCACCAAAGTTGAATATTTGAAACCAATTTCAAATTGTGAAGTGGCAACTTCATGATGATGAAGCAAAGGAATCAAGCCAACTTGACGCATCGATTCAACTATTTCAGCACGCAAATCTTGACCGCTATCAATTGGAGTTGGCGCAAAATAAGCTCCTTTAATTGGCGCTCGACGTCCCAAATTTTTACCTTCTTCATCTTTTGAAGTGTTGTGCGGAGATTCTTCCGAATCAATTTTATAAAAATTACCATGGCTCGAAGAATCAAAACGCACATCGTCAAAAACAAAAAATTCTGGCTCGGGACCAAAATAAGCAACATCACCATAACCAGTTTTTTGTAAATATTCTTCGGCTTTTTTAGCGGTAAAACGTGGATCACGAGCATAACCTTTGCCAGTTTCTGGCTCGATGACATCGCAAAATAAAACTAAAGTTGGATGGGCATAAAATGGATCGATAAAAGCGGTATCTAATTGTGGCATTAAAATCATGTCTGATTCATTAATTTCTTTCCAAGCATTAATCGAAGAACCATCAAAAGCAACACCTTTAGTTAGAGCTTCTTCATCGACAGTATCAGCGCAATGAGTGATATGAAGCCATTGACCCGCATAATCAGAAAAACGAAAATCGACAAATTTTATTTCATTATTTTTGATAGTTTCAAAAATAACATTAACCGCAGAATTTTTTGACATATAATATTTTTTAGATTTTGATATTTTCTTTTTTGAAAAAAGATATGTTTAGACGGGGTGTAATTTTAAACATATCTAAAAAATAATGTATAGAGTTTTTTTGATTTTTTTAAAAAAAATGGAAAAAATTTAACAAAAAACAAAAATTTTAGTAAATTTTTTGAAAAATTCTGAAGTTTTTTGAATTTTTGAAGTGATTTTTGAATTTTTTGTTTAAAAAATTAAAAATAAATTATTTTCTAATTTAAAAAATGGTGAGCCCGAAACGATTCGAACGTTCGACCCACAGCTTAGAAGGCTGTTGCTCTATCCAACTGAGCTACGGGCTCTAATAAATATTAAACTAATTTTGAAAAATTAATTTAAAGAAAAAACATTATAGATTAGAAAGGTTTGTGTTTTCAAGTTAAATTTTTAAAAAATGAAATTTAACTTTACACTTTAGCAATTCTGGCTCCAAATATTGCGGTGCCAAGCCTGATGTGCGTTGAGTTTAAAGCAATCGCTTCTTCATAATCAGCGCTCATGCCCATCGATAATTTTTCCAAATTATTTTCACGAGCGAGTTTGGCGAGCAAGGCAAAATAAGGCGAGGCGCTTTCGTTAGAAGGCGGAACCGCCATTAATCCCACAACGTTTAAAGCCAAATCATTTTTACAAAAATTTATAAAAGACGATAAATTTTCAATAGCGATTCCTGATTTTTGCGACTCATCGCCAATATTAACTTGAATAAAAATTTCGCGATTTTTTTGTAATTTTTTTTGTGCCTTGGCAATTTCACCAGCTAATTTTTTACTATCAACACTCTCGATGCAATCAAATAATTCAACGGCTTCTTTGGCTTTATTACTTTGTAAATGTCCGATAAAATGAAGTTTTATTTGCGGATAATTTTTGTGCAACTCCACCCATTTTTGTTGAGCTTCTTGAATATAATTTTCGCCAAAAATCTTGCATCCCAAATTAATTGCTTCGATAATTTTTTCACTTGCAATAGTTTTTGAAACCGCAACAATATTAACATCTTCAGGCTTTCTATCAAAGGTTTTGCAGGCTTTGGCGATGTTTTGCTTAATTAAGTATAAATTTTTTTCAATCATGAATTATCAAAAATTATTTGAGATAAAAAAAGTTCAATTAAGAGCTCAAAAATTTAATAATTTAACAAATATTAAATCCTTATATTTTTTTACCGATCGTAAAAAAAATTTCGATTTAAATCAAGTGCTTAAAAATTTACCTAAAAAAACTTGCATAATTTTTCGTGAATATGATTTACCGAGTCGCGAAAGAGAAGAGTTGGCATTAAAATATTTTAAAATTGCTCAAGAATTTGGGCATCATTTTTTAGTGGGGAAAAATTTTAATTTAGCCTTAAAAATAAAATGTGCCGGCGTTCATTTTTCTGATAATGATTTAACCAAATCTTTAATGAAAATTCGCTATTCTTGTAAAAAAAATAAATTGATTTTTAGTTTTGCTTTGCATGATACTAAAAATTTATTCTACCTTAGAAAATTAAATCCCAACATGGTTTTTTTATCACCTATTTTTAAAACTTCAAGCCATGAAAATAAAAGACCTTTGGGGCTTTTTAATTATGCAAAAATTGCTAAAATTTTTAACCAAAAAATTGCTAAAAATAATTTTTTTCCACTCGGAGGAATTAATTTGCAAAATTTACGCAGGCTCAATAAAATAAATATTACAGGATTTGGTGCAATTGACTTTTTTAAAAATTTATGAAAATTACTCCCGTTATTTTATCAGGTGGCTCGGGGACACGTTTGTGGCCAATTTCACGAAAATCGAATCCCAAGCAATTTTCTAATTTTTTTGGAGAAAAATCTTTATTTCAAAAAACTATTTTGCGCTTCAAAAATAATGAAAATTTTGAAAATCCAATTATTGTTTGCAATGAAGAGCATCGCTTTATTGTGGCGTCGCAACTTCAAGAAATTGAAGTTATTCCTCAAAAAATTATTTTAGAGCCATTCGCTCGAAATACCGCCAGTGCAATCGCCGTCGCCTCTTATGCCGTCACTAATTCTTCTTCAAAAATTATTTTGGTTTTACCTTCTGATCATTTAATTTTAGATGAAAAAAGTTTTATTGAACAAATAATTTTAGCTAAAAAATTCGCTCAAGAAAATTATTTAATAACCTTCGGGATTGCTCCAAAATACACAGAAACCGGTTATGGTTACATTGAAAAATCCGAACCAATTGATGGGGCAAAAACTATTTTTAAAGTTGCCAAATTTATTGAAAAACCAAATAAACAAAAAGCGCAAGAACTTATCGCTCAAAATAATTTCTATTGGAATAGTGGCATATTTTTATTTGATTCGCAAAATTATTTGCAAAATTTAGAAAAATTTGATAAAAATATTTTTATTCATTCCAAAAATGCTTTTGATTTAGCCAAGCAAGACCTTGATTTTACTAGGCTTGATGCTAGTGAATTTGCCAAATGTCCCAATATTTCTATCGATTATGCAGTGATGGAAAAGGCACAAAATATTGCGATTATGCCGTTAGAAATTGACTGGAAAGATGTTGGATCTTGGAATGCGATCGATGATTTAAGCGAGAAAGATGATAATCTAAATAGTTTCAATGGCGAAGTGATTGCGTTAAAAACAAAAAATTGTTATATTCATTCTTCACAACAGCTTGTAGCAACCATCGGCATTGAGAATTTAATTATAGTTACTACCAAAGATGCAATTTTAATTGCCAATAAGAATAATTCACAAGATGTAAAAGAATTATTTGAAAATATTAAAAAATCTAATTCTAAATATTGCGATGAAAATCCCATAACTCTAAGACCTTGGGGCAGTTTTGAAATAATCGATTTGGGTAAAAATTTTAAGGTGAAAAAAATTATTGTAAAACCATTTTGCTCTTTATCTTTACAAAAACATCAACAGCGTTCAGAGCACTGGGTTGTAGTGAAGGGAAGAGCTCATGTAACTTATGAAGATCGGGAATTTATTTTAAATGAAAATGAATCAACTTACATTTCGCTTGGTAAAAAACATCGCTTAGAAAATAAAGATAGAGAAAGTCTTGAAATTATTGAAATCCAAACTGGCAATTATTTGGGTGAAGACGATATCGTAAGGTTCAACGATAAATATGGTAGGGATAATGGAAGTATTTAAAATTATTTTTTTTCACGAATTAAAAACACTCTTCAAATCTAGAAGCAGAATATTCGCCAATATTTTATACTTTTTTATTTTTTCGGCAATTTTCCAAATTTTAAGCCAAAATTTTGACCAAAATTTACATTCTCAACTTTTTATAATTAATACCATAATCGCTTTACTCACCTCAATTATAGCGGTTAATAATGATTTTTTAGAAAAAGATTTTCGCGATGGATCGCTCGAACAAATTATAATTGATTGTCAAAATTTAGAAATTTTTGTAATTGCCAAATGTCTTGCCAACTGGCTTTCATCAAGCTTTTTGATCGCCTTATTCGCAAGTATAATTTTGAAATTTAGTAATTTTGAAATTTTAAATTTTTGGCAATTTTTTTTAGTGCTAATTTTAAATAGTTTATCGTTAAATTTTTTATTAGCCTTATGCGGAAGTTTATCGATGCTTGGCGGTTTATCATCAATGATTTCAATAGTTGCGATCCCATTATCCTTGCCGATTTTAATAATTACTTCGGCAACAATTAGTGAAAATTACGCCTTAAATATTAAAATTTTATTGGCATTAACAATTTTAATAATCGCCATTTCAAGTTTCGCTTGTGCAAAAATTATAAAAATTGCCAATAATTAATTTTAAAATTATTGAACAAATTCAATAATTATTTGCCCAATTCCAACCACTTCGCCTTCATTAAATTTAATTTTACCAATCTTGATATCATGATCGGTGCGAATAATATTTTCCATCTTCATGGCCTCAATAATCACAAGCTCTTGACCCGCTTTAACTTCATCACCTTCTTGCACTTTAAAGCGAATAAGTTTACCGGTAATTGGCGAAGTAAGATTTTTCGGTTTGGCATTTTTTTGAATTTTCGGCATGAATTTTGTGAGCTCGGCGATTCTTGGCGAGTGAACGCTAACAAAGGCATCAAGCCCAGAATATTGCAATAAATAATTTCCCGTATTGTTATTTTCACGAACTTTAACACCAACCGCGCGATCGTTAACAAAACCACGGAACAGCTTTTCGCCATTATTCCAACTATTTTTTAATTCAATTTCTTTATCATCACATTCGATTTTCAAATAACCTTCGCCTCGCTCTATGAGGTTGACGAGGTAAGATTTTTCATCAATAAAAACCACCCAACGTTCGGAAACTTGCTTTTGACGATTGCGTAATTGTCCCGTCATGTGCGCGTTACGTTCATAATTTTTTAAGAAAATTTGCATGGCGCATGAAACCAAAACTTCTTCGGCGATTGAATCGAGATGACTTCCCGAAAAACCGATCGGAAACTCTTCTTTAATAAAAGAAGTTGATATATTTCCCGCTACAAATTTTTCATTTTTCATGATGGTTTCGAGGAAACTAATATTGTGCGAAACGCCGTTAATTGCAAAACTGCCCAAAGCGTTACGCATATGCTCAATCGCTTCATTACGAGTTGCGCCAAATGAACATAATTTGGCAATCATGGCGTCGTAAAACATGCTCACTTCTCCACCTTCATAAACCCCAGAATCAACACGAATATTTTCACTTTGTTCAGGTTCAATATAAAGGCTAATTCTACCCGAAGAA
>JBIIBR010000031.1:0-8922 GCA_044239285.1 Rickettsiales bacterium
GAGCCCCAGCGCTAAAGCTTTATTTTTATTATTATTGACAAATGTATTTAAAGAGTTCATCGCCTCTGACCTGATAAAGGTATCACGATCCTCACCTTTTAAACCCCGCTTGTCAGCCGAGGCAGATGCAGTAGAAAGAGCGGAATCAATTTGCCTGTCACGCAATAATGACCTAACTCCCCTATTTCTTATTCCAAAATATTTAAATGTGTTATTAACCATGTCGTTAATAGAGCCAGATCGACCGATTTCAGTTCTACCAAGTTTTGTCAATCCTTTTAACACCATTCTGCCGGCATGAGCAATTCTTTGTCCACCAAATTTTGATCCTATTGCTTCACCAGCTAATGATTTGATGCCCTGAGTTATTGCAGTAGCAAGTTGAAATCCTTTTTCACCCCTTCCAACTCCAGTTACAGCATCAGCGTTAGCAACTCCTCCAATCGAAATTAACTGACCCGAAATATAAGCGGCCTGATTACATACTGATTTAGTAATAAAGATTAGCGAACCAATTTTTAAAAAATATCCAATCCAAGCAAATAAACTTCTATCGATTTCAGCATTGTTAACATTATAAGTTCCCATAAGTTCGTTAGATTTCTCTACCCCGCAAACTCTGAATGCAAGCATCTCTTTGAAAGTGAAATCTATCATTGTTAAAAAAGGATGAAGCATCGTAAATAAAATTACAATCTCTAGAGATCTAGCTCCGACGAATGCCAGCCAGTTATTAAACATGTCTTTAGTTTTTTCAAAAAGACTAAATAAAATGAAAACTGGTCCGAGAGCAAGACCTATAGCAATTTTAAATAAATTAATTAAATATTTTAAAGAAACATCAAGCATGGTGCCGATAAAGAAATAAATAAGATAAAAAATTGCGGGAATATAAATAATGGCAAATAGCTCTTTGCCCTGAACGAATAAAAGTCCAAAAATTTTAGAAATAGTAGAATTTGATATTAAAGTTAATATCACATCGTCGATATAAATAAATTTTCGAGCAACGCCATTTGTGCTTTCAGCACTGTTGAAAACTGCTGGTTGCATATTGCTTTGGAAAATATCAGTTATAACATTTACCAAGCTATCCATTCCATTTTTAAACAACTCAACAACAAATGTATTATAAAATGACCAAGATTTTGGGCTTGTAAAAGCTATAACTAAGCCTATTTTTAACAATCTCATCATTATTTCTTTTTTTCCATAATCAATCAAGCCCATGAAAAAAGCTAAACCAAAAAAAGAAACATAAAGAATCAATGAAATCAAGATTACATTTTTGGCAACTCTATCATTGATAATTTTTTTATACATAAATTGAACTACCCCTTCTCTAACTACAAAAGCTTGAGTTCCGGTGTCATATATTCTAGAGCCAAAGAGATATCCGTCCATTTCTTTAACTATCGAAGCTATTAATCCATCTGGAGTTGCAGATTGAATGCCACCTAAAAATTCAACATCATAACTACCCGAATTATCCCCATAATATTGATCGTAAATAGTGAGCTTTACCACCTCTCCGGGTTTGTGATAATAGGGTTTTGAATATGAACCTTCTATCGATTTTTTGCACTCATCGCCATTTTGCTCTTCTTCTGTGAGATTGGAATCATTCGTCCCATAACATTTCACAAAAATTTTATTATCTTTACTTCTAAAAATTACTCTTGTCATATCTTTCTGCTGGCCGCTAACATCAATTGCGCATTGACGATTTCCAAATGCGTTTGGTACTCCTAAATTTATAGGACAAAAAGAATCAACCGATGCTAAATGATAGGCTTTTTTAGGTTTTACATTACCATCCTTACCCCATAGAGAAACATATGCACCAACGCCCATTTTAAATGCGCAAGGTTCATTCATGTAACTTTGATTCGCTTGATCCGTTTGAAGATTAAAAGTTTTAGCCGAGTTAGTTATTACTGATTTTTTGTTATAAGTCTTCAATGGAAAAGAAATCCATTCATTTGAAAAAATTTTTGATTTTTCATCATTTGCAATTTCGCTACATTTATAAAAATTTCCATTATTACGATCTAGATTTGGATTTGGATTTGGTACTGGACTTCCATCAATTTGAGTTTGTTCTGGTGCAACCTGGCTATTCCAAAGTAATTTACCTCTGGAATCCAGAGTTGATTTTTCTAAAATTGGTCCGCATCCACATTGATTTTCATATGCTTCCCCTGCGTCCATTTGTCCCAATTTTTTAAAACAAAGTGAACATGATTTAGCTGAAGAAATATTAAATTCATTCATATTTCCGTTAGTCGCTGACCAACCGCCAGAAATATTAATTACAAAAGGATCACCATTTGATTTTAGTCCCGTATCCATCCAACTTCTTATTTGACCACCGTCTATTTCGGAGTAAGTGCCCAACGCTGAATCGTCTTTTCCGCTTAATTTTACAGTTTTCTTGCCAAAATCTCCAGCCTCGTAACACTCTTTTTCACAAGACGCAAGAGTTATCACTAAAAAAACTAATAACAAAATGTGTTTTATTTTTTTAGTAAAATGCATTGTAAATTTATCAGTTCAACAACGGGAAAAACAAATTTTTAAGGAAAAATTTGAAAATAAAAAGATTGGTACCTGCGGCCGGACTTGAACCGGCAAGGGCGTTGAAGCCCCACGGATTTTAAGTCCGTTATGTCTACCATTCCATCACGCAGGCAAACTTATTTGAATAAATAATAAATTTATTAATCAACTAATCAAGAAATTTTTTTAAAACTTTTAAAAAATTTTCCAACGAAACTTTTTTATGAATTTTTGCTTCGCCAATTTTGTTAAGCAAAATAAAAGTTAATTGATTATTTTCGGTTTTTTTATCTTTAAATAAATGTTTAATTAAATTTTCTTGATGCCAATTTTGACGAATATTTTTAAGATTCAATTCGAAGCCACTTTTGTGCAAATGATTAGCAATTTTTTGATATTCATCGGCATTTATTAAACCAAGATTAAGCGACATTTGACTTGCCATTAACATGCCAATTGCCACAGCTTCACCATGCAAAATTTCATTGGAATAATTAGTTTCGGTTTCAAAAATATGTCCAAAAGTATGTCCAAAATTCAACAAAGCTCTTTCGCCATTTTCTTTTTCATCGCGTCCAACAATTTGAGATTTAATTTCGCATGAACGCGTAATAATTTTTTGTAAAATTTGCAAATTTTTGGCAAAAATTTCCGTTAAATTTTCATCGAGAAATTCAAAAAAATTTTTATCGTAAATAAAACCATATTTTACAATTTCCGCATAGCCCGCGCGCAATTCGCGAATTGATAAAGTTTCAAGAAAATCAATATCGCAAAGCACTAATTTTGGTTGATAAAAACTCCCGATTAAATTTTTTCCTTCGCGTGAATTAATGGCGGTTTTACCTCCAACCGAACTGTCGACCATTGCCAAAAGCGTGGTCGGAATTTGAATAAAATCAATTCCGCGCAATAAAATTGAAGCACAAAAACCGGTTAAATCTCCGACAACTCCACCGCCAAAAGCTATCAACAAAGTGTGACGATCAATATTTTTTTGCAAAATTTCTTCGCAAACTTTTTCAAAAACCGCAAATGACTTTGAAGATTCACCCGACTTCACTATTACGAAATCAATGTTTTTATCAAAATTTTTTAATTTTTCGCCATGAAATTTGATGACATTTTCGTCACTTATGGCAATTATTTTATTATAATTTTTTGTTTGCAAAAAAATTGTCAATTGCTCTAAAATATTGCTTCCAACAATAATTTGATAAGATTTTTCTGGTAAATCAAGATTGATTTTATTAAACATTTTTACAATATTTTTATTTTGTTAATAATTTTTTCAATAATGTCTTCGTGCGTTAAGTGCGTGGTATCAAAATCAAAATCTGCTTCTTGATAAATTGGGTAACGAATTTTTGCCAAATCTTCTAAAACTTGTCGCTTATTTTTTTGATTTAAAAGCGGTCGATTTGCTTTTGATCCCACTCTTTTTAAAGTTTCTTCAATCGAAGCATGAAGCCAAATTATCGATGTTTTTTGTTTTAAGGTTTTACGCGTTTCGGGATTTATAAACGCCCCTCCACCTAGGGACAGAACGATTTCCTCATCGCGATTAATAATTTCTTGAATTGTTTTAGCTTCAATTTCACGAAAATATTTTTCACCATTTTGCGCAAAAATATCAGCAATTGAACGATGTTCGCTATCTTCAATTTCTTGATCGCTATCGATGAAATAATATTTTAAAATTTGTGCTAAGCGAAAGCCGATCGTTGTTTTTCCAGCTCCCATTAAACCAACAATTGTAATTATTTTCTTTTTAGGCATTTTTTATCTTGAAAAATTTTTTTTGAAATTATAGATTAAGAAATAGGTTCATCAACCAAAATTTTCTAATTACTTAAAAATAAAATAATTTGAGGAATAAATATGATTGAATATAACAGCAAAACATCTTTTGCCTCTTCTGCGTCAAGAACTTCAACCTTTGATTCCGCTCTTCGCGATTATATGGTTAAAGTTTATCAATATATGTCAATTGCATTGGCAATTTCTGGCTTGGTCGCCTTCGCGGTTTCTAGCTCCCCAGCTTTAATGCAAGCCATTTTTGGAACTCCACTTGCTTTTGTAGTTATGCTTGCGCCACTTGGTTTCGTAATATTTTTTGGCGTAAAATTAAATTCAATTTCCGCCGAAAAAGCTAAATCTTATTTATGGATTTATTCTGCTTTAATGGGGCTGTCTTTGGCATCTATTTTTGCAATTTATACAGGAGCTAGCATTACTAGCGTATTTCTCATCACCGCTTCAACTTTCGGTGCTATGAGCTTATATGGCTACTCAACCAAAAAAGATTTAACCAATTTCGGCTCCTTCTTAATCATGGGCTTAATCGGTATCATGGTTGCATCTTTAGTTAACATTTTCTTGAAAAGTTCTGGTCTTGATTTTGCGATTTCTTTTCTTGGAGTTTTCATCTTTATCGGCTTAACTGCTTATGACACTCAAAGAATTAAACAAACTTATTACCACTTCGCTGGAAACAACGAAGCTGTCAACAAAATGGCAGTTATGGGTGCTTTAAATCTTTACATGGATTTCATTAATTTATTTATCATGCTCCTTCGTTTTTTTGGCGAAAGAAGAAATTAATCTAAATAAATTTTAGTAAAAATAATTTAAGGGGTTTAAAGAAATTTAAACCCTTTTTTTTATTTTTGGGCATAATTAAAAGTAACCTGGTACTTTTTTTGCAAGGTAACGTCTCGAAGAAAAAGGTACCTGTTGTTTTTATTTTCTTCAATTTAAAAAACACTCGTCAAGCTTACGGGCTAAAATTGCGCTTACAAACCCCTACGCTTAAAAAAACACTCGTCAATCTTATGGGCTTTAGCTTTTATAAACTTATAGAAAATTTAGGGGCGTAATAGATTATTTTATTTAAAAAACTTACTCAACAACAATGCAATCGGAGCGGGTTTTTTGAGCCTTAGAAACGAATCTTGTGCAAAATTCTTCAGCATCAATTTGATTAAAAAATTCGCCAATTTGTAAACGAAAGAAAATGCCTCGACGCCCCAAATCAACTTCTTCGATAAAATATTTTGTTCCACTAAAAATTTCTGGATGAAGTCGGCTTATTTTTTTCCAATATTCTTCACAATTTTCTTTCGAAGACATTGCCGAAATTTGAACACGAATTGCACTTCGCTTACGAGGCGTAGGCTGAACTTTAATTGGCGCTTCAATAATTTTTGGCGTCTCTTTAACTTTTTCAATCTTTTTTTCTTCTACTATTTTTATGTTTTCATTTAGCGGTTTTTCAATTTTCTCATTAGAAATTTCATCAATTTTTTTAACTAAATTTTCCGTATCGTCAAAATTTTCCTTAATATTATTTTCATTAATTGGATTTTTATAATTGCGTGGCGGATAAGCTGGCTCTTGATTTTTATTGATTTTAATTTCTTCTTTTAAAACATCTTTACGATTACCAAAAATATCGTCATAAATCGAGCGATTAACTATTCTTTCATTGCTTTTATCATTATAATCTCCGCCTTCATAAACCTTAATTGGCGAATCTGGACCTTTAATTGTTTCGATTTCTTTATTGGAATTGCCTTGATTGATAAAATAATATGCATTGATACTGATATAAATAAACGCCGAAAGAGATAATAACGTTGCCGAAATCAGAAAAATTTTTTTTGCCAAAAGTGGATTCTTCTCTGGTTCGTTAGTTTTTTTATATCCAAAATCTTCCATTTTTGTTAAATAAATTAGATTAACGCATTTCTTCTAAAGCCACGATATTAAATATATCAAGGCATTGAGAAATAATTTTTTTCAAAGCTAAAATTAAATAAATTCTAGCAAAACTAGTTTCAAAATTATCTTTTAAAATAAATTTTAAATTTTGATTCTCAATACCTTTATTCCACAATCCGTGAAATTCGGCACTTAATTCTTGCAAATAAAAAGCTAAGCGATGAGGTTCAAAATTGGCAACCGCCATTTCAATTGAACGCGTAAAGCTCGCCAATTTTTTAATTAAAGCCAACTCACTTTCATCTTGTAAATTATTTAAAAAATCAAAATTAGCAATCGATTTAATTTGATTATTTTCATCAAAAATTTTGTTATAAAAATTACAATGTTCGTTTTTTAAATTTCTAAGCACCGAACAGCATCTAGTGTGCGCATATTGCACATAAAAAATTGGATTATCTTTTGATTGCTCGATTACTTTATTTAAATCAAAGTCAAAAGGAGCGTCGTTCTTACGGGTAAGCATGATGAAACGTAAAACATCCGCCCCAACTTCGTCAATTACTTCGCGAGCGGTGATAAAATTACCCGCTCTTTTTGACATTTTTAAAGGCTCACCATTTTTAACAAATTTCACCATTTGGCACAAAATTATTTTTAGTTGCGCTTGATTATTGGTTAAGGCAAAAGTTGCTGAAGTTAATCGCTTGACATAGCCCGAATGGTCAAAGCCGAGAGGCATAATGAAAATTCTGGCACCACGTTCAAATTTACTGCGAATATACGCTAAATCTGCGCCGAAATAAGTTGGGGTGCCGTCGGATTTTTTGACAACGCGATCTTGATCATCGCCAAATTTTGTTGAACGAAATAAAGTTTGATCTTGGTCGTCATAACCTTCGGGCAAAGCACCGACGCCTTTTTCGGTTTTTGGCGCCTCAAGTTTTCCGACATAAATTAAATCTTGTTTCTCTAAAATTTTTATAGTTTCTTCGATTTTATTTTTGTCGTGTAAATTAATTTTTTCTGAAAAATAACTATCATGTTTTATGCCAAGAGCGAGTAAATCATTTTTAATCAAATTCAACATTTCATTAATAACAAAATCACGAATTTTTGGTAAATATTCATCGGGAGTTTTGTCGACCAAACTTTCTTGAAAATTTTGTTTTAATTTTTCGCCAATTTCAATTAAATATTCTCCCGGATAAAGTCCTTCATAAAAATCAACAGAGTGTCCTAAGCTTTGCAAATAGCGTAAGTAAGCCGATTTTAAAAGTGTTATAATTTGTCCGCCAGCATCGTTAATGTAATATTCTTTTAAAACATCATAACCAACTTTTTGCAATAATTTTGCCAAAACATCGCCATAAATTGCACCGCGAGTATGACCTACGTGAATTGGACCCGTAGGATTGGGAGAAGCATATTCTAAATTTATTTTTAAATTATTGCCAATATTGGGAAAATTTATTTCTTGGCAAGAATTTATACTTTTTAATATTTCGTAATAAATATTATTTTTTAAAAAAATATTTATAAATCCGGCGCCGGCGATTTCAATTTTTTCAACATTTTGGTTAGAAAAATTTTCAATAATTAATTTGGCAAGTTGATTGGGATTGCTTTGGAATTTTTTGCATAAAATCATGGCAATATTACAAGCTAAATCGCCATGAAGCCTTTCTTTTGAAGGCTCAACCGTGAAATTTTTTAAATCATTTTCGGTGATTATAATATTTTTTTCTTGAGCAATTTTGTGGATTACCTTAGAAAACTCTTGGCGAAAAATTTGAAAAATATTTAACATTTTGCAATTAATAATTAGTTCTTTTAGAATTTTAGTTTATAAAAAATAAATTTAAATTTGAATTAAATTTTATGGATATCAATTACAATAGCACCACTTACTTAGTTAAAAGAATTACGCGCGAATATATTATTCCGCATTGGAAAATTTTATCAATTTCGGTTGTATTAATGCTTGTTATTGCAGGCACAACAGCTCTTCATGCGTGGCTGATTAAACCCGCACTCGATTCAGTTTTTTTCGAAAAAGATTATCATGCCTTAATTTATATTCCAATTATTGTTTTAATCGTTACTTTTGTCAAAGGCTTTGCCACTTATTTTCAACTTTTAACGATGAATTATTTGAGTTTACGCATTACTTCCGAAATGCGTATTCGTCTTTATCGACACTTCATCACTTCAGATATTTCTAAGCTCCACAGCAAATCTTCGGGCGATATGATCGCCAGCATTATTGGCGAAATCGGTGCCGTTGTTAATCTCATCAGCATTAGTCTCAATGGTTTTGTCAAGCAACTTTTTACAATTGTTGCCTTGGTGGTGGTGATGTTTAATCAAAGTTTGGAATTATCTTTAGTGGCTTTTATCGGCTTTCCCTTGGCGGTTTATCCGATTTATAAATTGGGTAGAAAATTAAGAAATTTATCCTTTAAAAATCAAGAAATGGCGGGTAAATTTAATTCGCAAATGAGCGACACTCTTCAATATTCTAAACTGGTCAAGGCTTATCATTGTGAAGAATTCGAGGTTAAAAGAATGTCTTTAATCGTCGATTCAATTTACAAAATGGGCAAAAAACTTTCGCGCATTTCTTTAATCTCTTCACCT
>JBIIBR010000059.1:0-7211 GCA_044239285.1 Rickettsiales bacterium
GGACGAATGATCAACTTTAATTTTAACGCACAAAGATTTATAATTTTCTATTAAATCTTTCTTAGCTGTTTCAAGAATTTTAGAATCGATACCTGATGGATAAGAATAACTAAATATACCACTATCCCACACCGGAAATTGTGGCAAATAAACTTCTGTTACTTCAGAACCGTTAAGTTTAAAGGTTGGAACCTCTCCAATATTTCCAAACAAAATTCGATTTCCATTTGTTTTTTTTAATTCGTCGATTTTATTCTTAATATATTTTTTGCATTCACCTAACAAATCTTGAGATTCCTTATCTGTGCCCCATTGTGTTATAGCAAGACCCGTTCCTAATGAATATTCTTCCGTTCCATCTGCTTTTATATAACCCGGAATTACCACAATTGCATCCTTATCTTTTTGTAAGACTTTATCCAACGCTTCAAATCTGGTTTTTAAATGGTTTTTAATTTCTTCCAACATCTTCTTTTTTGCAGTAAGATCCACCACTGCCCCCGGTGGAGGAGAAGCTTTTATTGCGGGAGTGAGAGTTGTTGCTTTGGGTATTGCTGTTATTGCTTTAGAATATAACTCTACCCTGCCCTTTAATAATTCTTGCGTATCCATCTCATCATCTTTAAATTCAGAATCATTTACTTCTTTTGATTTTCCCGGTTGCTCTTCGCATATTAAAGTTTTTTGATCTTTCTTTTCCAATTTCACGGGATTGTCGTTATTAACATATTTTAAAGTAACTTCATCGGCTCTTCTGAAAAAATCGATTACTGCAAGATTAAATAATTTATCATTACCTTTAAAATCCCGTCCGAGTTCTCCAATTATATCGTTTCCAGCTGTATCCAAAATTTTCTCGACCTCTTTATCATCAATAAATATTTTACCACCCTTCTTAAATTCAATTTTCTTACCCCATCCTTTGAAAGGCTGTTTAGGATTCAATTGATAACGATCGGGAATTATTGCTGGGATAAAATTTGGGTCACGTCTAGCAAGAATGTCAAAAGAAGCTTTTAAAGCTACTTTAATATTATTCTGCTCAATAAAATCTTTATTAGAAACATCTGTATCAAAAATATCTATACCCGCCCCATTAAACGAAAAAGCATTTTCTGATAATTTTTTAATCCTATTTTTAAAAGTATCTTTTTTGTTGGAATCAAACTCCTCTTTCAAAAAATCTTGAAATTCTTGTAGGTGTACTTTTGATTTAGCCTCTTTTAATTTTTCTAAAAAACATTGTTTATGATGCTCAATAATTTTATGTGATTGAACTTCAAGATTAATTTTTATATTACTATTTAATTTTTCATATTCTTTCTTATCAGTTAATAAATTACCTAAAGAATCAAATTTTTCCTGTATTTTAAGAAATTCATCCTCCATTGATACCGTCCAAGTTTCGGCATTACTAGAAACATCCTCCATTAATTTATAAAAATCTAATAACTTTTCTTTTTTCTCTTGGACTTTTGCAGGTGTAATTTCATCAATAAATTTATTTAATACTCTTATACATAATTTTACTCGATCTGGGTCATATTTACTTTTATCCTTTGAATCAAAAAGTAAATCGGATAAAGTTAATTCATCTAATTTATCAAAATCTGAGATTGCTGTACCTTGGATTGCTGTACCTTGGATTGCTGTACCTTGTGAATCCAAATATTTTAAAAATGCCACTTTTCTTTCGAAATGCGGAGTTCTGGATAGGCTGTCATTACAATCTTTTGGGTCTAGATATACATGATTCGGACTTCGATGTTTAATAACCTCTATAATTTCCTCATCTGAAAGCCATAATTCCTCTTCAATATCTTTACCCTTTGCATCTATTGATTTGATAGTTCTTCTTATAGCTCTATTATCAATTAATTTTACTACCGCATCATGTGCCAATTTTTTTGATGGGTTCGCTCCAAGTGATGCAGCATCCCCAAAACAACTCTCCAATAAAGCACTTTTATTTGCCTGCTCGAATGAATTATCATCTTCGGCTAATACATTAAAAACATTACCTTGTTTTTGAATTATGTCATTTGATTCGTCTTGCCCAGGAAGTGCTTTACCATTTATTAATTCAGATGCCACAATTGCCGAAGTTAAGCCACAATATCCATTGCCATTAATTGTATGATTAGCTGTAATTTGGTTATTTGTTATAGACCCTTCATGAACGGTCCAATGATTGCCTGTATTGCGAATAAAAATAATTTTTTGTTCTCTTTCTTCACCACTACTTTCAACATGTTCCTTTATTTCTCGTAATGATGTTTCTAATGTTGACACTCCAACTTGCCTTGGATCTCCTGATAAAATTACCACTATTGGTTTAAGTGGCTGACCCACTGCTGTTTTCTTAGGATCTAAAAGCTTTTGAATTGGAGAAAGTTGCTTTAACACTTGTGGAAAAACAAAGGGGGCTGGAGCTATTGCTATTGCTCCTGCCGCTGGTGGCGGAGCTAACGCTGGAGCCAGTGGAACCACTGCCCCTACTTCCGCTGGAGCTCCTCCCACTCCTCCCGCTGGAGCTTCTCCCACTCCTCCCGCTGCTACCGCTGGTGGTCGAGCCTCCGCATCCGGACCAGTAAGCCCATGCGCCGGCACAACAACAGTAACATCTGGCGATCCACCTCGCTTTACCTCTGGAGCTGGAGGAGAAAACGCTCGAGGTGAAGCCGGTGGTGGAGCCGGTGGTGGAGCCAGTGGCGAAGGTGAGCGTGAAGCCGGTGGTGGAAACGAAGCCGCTAGCGGAGGTGGCGGTGGCGGCGGTGGTGGTGCTGGAGGTGGTGAAGCTCGAGGCGAAGCCGGTGGTGAAACCGGTTCCGGAGGTGGAGGTGGTGGCGGTGGCGGTGGTGGCGGTGAAGGAGATGGTGGAGGCAAAGCCGCTGCCGCCGCTGCCGCCGCTGCTAAAGCTGCCGCCTCTACTCTTCTTTCTTCTATTTTTTTTAAAGCTTTGTCATTTGCCTCTTGAATAGCACTTTCCAAAGAACCTTTTTTTGCATACACTCTATTTTGTTTAAGGCTCTCAAAATCGGGATCTTGATCTTTAGGGCCATAATATCTTTTAGCATCGTTTATATCATAGTGAACCAATTCAACCTCAAATGGAATTCCATATGATCCAGCTTCTTTAATAGCCTTAATCATCGCCTCTTCGATCCATTGAGGTTGATTTCCAAAAACACCACCACCAACTTTAGTTAACATAATTTTTCGAGGAGGCTTGCCAGCCAACATTCTTTCAACATTATTTCTAAGACCCTCAATAAGTGTGTGCTCATAAGCTGCTTCTAAACAAATTCTTGCCATCGGTTCCCACAATTCCTTCCTTTTTTCTGGATTATCCGAAGACACCTGGGAATAATCAACACTTAATGCCGAAACATATATTTGATTTACTAATTTTGGGTCAGCATCTGTAGAATTTGGATCTGCAGTAACTTCAGTATCTCGATGAATACCAGCTCGAATGGCATCTTTTAATAGTTGCTTAAATTCATCTCCCCCGAAAGCAATCAATTCATTTAATTTTATTAAATTTGCCTCACTAGATTCAACATAGCCGTTTTGGACAACAAAAAAATCTCCATTTTCAATTTTATTTCCATTTACCGTTTGTTGATCCGGAGGAGTAAATTGTTGATTATCTATAACTTTACCTCTAAGTAATCCTTGAGCAGTAACTAAAAAATTAATTTGATTATCTGCGGTTTGACCTTTTTTAACAGAACTATCATCAACAACAATACCATTACTTTCCTCAACTAAATAATTCCTGTAAACAAGTCCTGGCGCACAAGCGATAGCGCATGCTGGACCTTGAGTATAATCATCCTTGTAATGTTCTATTCTATCTTCCGGCGTTAAGAATTGATTTCCAAATTCAAGTGCATTAAATTGCGAAGCTGCTTGAAATGAAGTACCAGATTCTGCTGCGACATGAAATTGAAATATATTATTTTTAACCCCCGAAGTCGGAATATTATCCCTTCCTTTTACAGCAACATTATTGATATATGGAGAAATTTTATCATGGGTAAGTTCACTAGCTCGAGAAATTAAATATTCTTTAGCATTTGTAAGTGTTGGAGTGGAAAATTGACCAACTTTAAATGAACGATCATACCCATCAATTTTTAATGTACCATTGGCTTGGTTATAACCATCTGAAAATATTTTCTTTTCAGCTTCATAATCTCCCTCTGGCCTTTGAAAAAATTGAGAAAAAAAATTATTTTGGGGATAAGCTGTTGGGGTAGATGAATCTGAAGATGAAGCCAACACCAATGAAGCTGAGGCTGAAGTTTTAGCCGCTGCTGGAGGTGGAGATGGAACTGTTGCCGCTAATGGAGGTAGAGCTGGATCTGAACCTCCAAATCCAAAATAAGCCTTAATCTTTGAACGCATTTATATCAAAAAATTTTGGTGCACCCGAGAGGATTTGAACCTCTAACCTTCTGATCCGTAGTCAGATACTCTATCCAGTTGAGCTACGGGTGCATTATGCAGTTTAATTATGAAATAATTATATAAATTTATTGGCAATTTTTAATCAAAATTTAAAATTCATTGCATTTATTAATTTACAAAAATTTTCTGCTAAAAATTATTTCATTAAATTATCTCATTCTGGGCAATATTTTATTATTAATAATAATCTCGTCAAGATAATTTATTTAATATCATAAATTGCCAATTAACGAAATTTAATTTTTGACTCCTCACGCCAAATTAATTTTAAAATTTAATAATGAAGCTAAATTTTTAAATTATAAAAGTTTATTTTCAGGTTAATTTATTATTAGATATATCCAACCGGAATTGCAGTAACGTCTTTTGATAGCGGAATGTCTTTCTCAACAAAACAAATCACCACGCCATGACCAATTTTTTTGTTAAATTTTCCAAGCGCAGAAAAGTTTTTTGAGGCGGTTTTTGAAGGGGTGGCAGTTTTTTTAAATTCAATTGGATAGAGTGTTTCCGCGGTTTCAATCACCAAATCAATTTCTTTTTGATCGGTATCGCGATAATAATAAAAATTCGGCTCAACACCATTATGCCAATAACTTTTCAAGATTTCAGTGAAAATATAAGTTTCTAAAATCGCTCCCGACATTGCGCCATTTTGTAAAGATTTTGCGTCCGTCCATTTTGTTAAATAAGCACAAAGACCAGTATCGAGAAAATAAATTTTAGGAGTTTTCACCAATCTTTTTGTTAAATTATTGTGATAGCTATTTAGCACATAAACCAAACCCGAAGTTTCCAAAACCGATAGCCACGATTTGGCGGTTTTGTTATCAATTCCAACATCTCGCGCCAAATCATTATAATTAAGCAAGTTGCCAGTGCGACTCGCAACGGCACTTAAAAAGTTGTAAAACGCGGTCTCGTCGGAAATTTTTAAAATATCTTTAATATCGCGTTGCAAATAAGTTCGAATGTAAGAGCTATAAAATATTTGCCTAGTTGATTCTTTTTTATCGACATTAACTTTAGGAAAAGAGCCACGCCAAATCTGCTTATAAATGGCATCTAATTGTTTTGGTTTTTTGATTTTTTTGCGCGCTTCAATAATCCATTTGA
Organism: Rickettsiales bacterium; assembly: GCA_044239285.1. Lineage (GTDB taxonomy): Bacteria > Pseudomonadota > Alphaproteobacteria > Rickettsiales > UBA1997 > CAILUF01. The sequence continues at coordinate 5,593 of JBIIBR010000059.1, forward strand.
GCTCTGGAATAAATGGTTTGGTTTTTTCTCTAGCTTCAATTTCGGCGTTAGAAAATCCAAGCAAATCAACTATCGCAACTCTCCCAGCTAAGCTTTCGGTTATTCCCTTCATCAAGTGAAATTTCTGCGAACCGGTAAGCCAATACATGCCGTTTTTTTTCTCGCGATCTACCGCAATTTTAATATAACTAAAAAGCTGTGGCGCATATTGAACCTCATCAATGATTAACGGAGTTTTATAAGTTTGAATAAACAACCCTGGATCATTTTGTGCCATTTGTCTCGCATCCAAATCATCAAGAGTTACATATTGCATTTTTTGCGTAGCGCACATCTCAAAAATGGTTGTTTTTCCAACCTGTCTTGGACCTGTTAGAAGAAGAACTGGAAAGCTTTTACTAATCTCTTTTATTGTTTTAGTTAGCGTTCTTTGATGCATAAAAATTTATTTTTATTCTCGTTCATTATGGAATTGGATTCCAATATAAACGAAAAAATAATATTATGTCAATTAATATTTTGATGGTTTTGTAATTAGAATTTAACCAGTTTAAAAATATTTAAAAATGGGATTTGATATTGGCTTAAATAGAAAATTATTTCTATTTATAATAGTCTTCAAGTTATGGCTAGCGTAAGCTGTTTTATGATTTATTTTTTATTTTTAAAAAAATTTTGCATTGATTTTGGCTTTAATAATTTTTCTATTATTTTTAAAATTTTACCTTAATATTTCTGGTAAATAATATCCGAAACTTTTAGCAAAAAAATCAAACTGAAAAATGAAAAAGCTTAATGACAATTTTATTAAATGGGCGTGTTCATTATCTGGTTGCGACGGCGGAAGTCCTGATGCAAAAATATGGGCATCTGGTATCGAATGGGGCTTTAGAGGCAACCCATCAAATTATTACTCTCAAGAATTGCCGGCAGAAATTCAAAAAGGAGCTTACGAACCCCAATCAAAACAATATCCTTGGGAAGATAGTTTTACTTATCCATATGGTCAAAGTTTAGCAAAATTATACTACGCTATCAAGGGTGGCGACGTTGGTGATTACAAAAAAATTGCCGATGAAAAAAACCAACATGAATTATTCAAAACCAATCTTTATCCGATAGCTTTTAATAGCACTGATCCAAAATTATGGAATGATTATGAATTAAATAAATTAACAGGTTTTGATGAAAAATATCTTTTTAAAACTTGGTGTTTCTTGCATCGTTTTCCCGCTATTTCGCAGATGGTTAAGGATAAATCTCCAAAGTTAATTATTGGAACTGGCGTAAGTTATTTGACTGATTTTTTTGCTTGCTATGGTGGCTCTACAAATATTGATACTCCCATAAATATTGGAGAGCTAAATAAAACAAAAAAGCGTCAATATTATTGGGCCGAATTGAGCAATGGAACAACTCTGGTGGTCATTCCATTTTTCTCAACTCAATTTGGCTTAAATAGCGGAGATCTTCTTCAGGAAATGGGAGAAAAAATAAGAAAATTAGTTCCTAATCTTTAGAAAAGGTACTGGGTTACTTTTATTTCCGGGCTTAGACCCCTACAAATTTCATGCACTCGTAAAGCTTTCGGGCTAATCACGCTACCCCTTCGGGAGAGT
>JBIIBR010000032.1:0-8713 GCA_044239285.1 Rickettsiales bacterium
AATAACGGCTTGGTTGTTGCACACAAAGGCAAAATTATTTTTACAAATTTTGCTCGAGTGCGTCTTAAAATGCGTAAATTATCTTCTCAACAAATTATTGATTATGTCAATTTTGATCAATCTTTTAATTGTGCTGGGAGCTATAAATATGAAGCGCTCGGCAAACATTTATTTGAAAGAGTTGAGGGCGATTATTACGCAATTTTAGGATTGGCAATTCAACCTTTGTTAAATTTTTTACATTCAAAAAAAATCATCAATTTTTAATTTTATTTATATGGATATCTTAACTTACGACATATTATTTAGCTTACTTACTCTTACATTCCTAGAGATTGTTCTCGGTATCGATAATCTAATTTTTATTGCCATTGTTGTCGCCAAATTACCCGCAAAAAAACGTAAAACTGCACGAATTTTTGGTTTATCTTTGGCATTTATAATTCGTATTTTAATGTTGATGGCATTGTCGTGGATAATGACACTCACCGAACCATTATTTACAATTGGTGAAGTTGGTTTTTCTTTTAAAAATTTTCTATTAATTTTCGGCGGTTTATTTCTAATTTTAAAAAGCGGTTGGGAAATTAGTTCCGATGTATTTTTTGGTTTAAAAGAAAACAAGGAAGAGAAAAAAATCAACGGCTCAAAAAATATGGTCGCCGCGATTTTACAAATTTCATTGATTGATTTTGTGTTTTCTTTTGATTCTGTAATCACTGCTGTAGGCATGACTAGCAACATCCCAATCATCGTCACGGCGATTGTAATTTCAATGATTGTAATGTTACTTGCTTCAGAAAAAATAAGTTATTTTTTACACAATTATCCTTCATTAAAAATTGTGGCTTTAGCCTTCATTTTCATGATTGGCGTAATTTTACTTGCCGATGGATTTCACATAAAAATCTCCAAAGGTTATCTTTATTTTTCATTATTTTTCACTTTGGCGGTTGAGTCTCTTAATATTCTCGCCAGAAAAAGACATTAATTTTATTTGACAAATATGGATAAAAAATTACGAGTTGCAATTGTTGGTTCAGGCATATCTGGTATGGTTTGTGCATATTTTTTAAACAAAGAATATGACATTAAATTTTATGAAAAAAATGATTATATCGGCGGACATTCAAACACCGTCGATATAAATTACGAAGGCAAGAAAATCGCCGTCGATACCGGATTTATTGTTTTTAATCACCAAACTTATCCCAATTTAAAAGCTTTTTTTGAATTGCTTAATGTCGCTTATGAACAAAGTAAAATGTCTTTTGCGGTCAAGATTGGCGATTCAAAAATTGAATATGCCGGCACCAATTTAAATGCAGTTTTTGCTCAAAGAAAAAATCTGTTAAATCCACGATTTATTAGAATGTTATTCGATATTTTGCGTTTTAATAAAACTGCGCAAAATCTTCTCAATCAAGATTGCAAGCTTGATTATTCGATGATGAGTTTTTTAAAAGATTTAAAAGTTAGCAAATATTTTTGTGATTATTATTTATTGCCGATGGCTTCTGCGATTTGGAGCACTCCGCTTGATAAAATTAATGATTATCCGGCTTCAAGTTTTGTCAGATTTTTTAAAAATCACGGTCTATTAACGGTGAGCGATCAACCGCAATGGCTAACGGTTTCAGGCGGTTCAAAACAATATGTTAAAAAAGTTTGCGCTGATTTAAATGATAAAATTAGTTTAAATGACGCAGTGCAAAATATTTACCAAAATGCTGAAAAAAAATGGGTTGTTGAATCACAAAAATCGACAGAAATTTTTGATAAAATTGTGATCGCAACTCACGCCGATCAAGCTTTAAAATTTTTACAAAATCCAACAAATCTACAAAAAGAAATTTTAAGTAGTTTTACTTATCAAAAAAATATTGCGATTTTGCACAAGGATTGTTCGGTAATGCCAAAAGCTAAGAAAGCCTGGGCGAGTTGGGTTTATTCGCATAATTCTTCGGCAAAAAATGTAGCAAAAAATAATTTGTCGGTGAGTTATTGGATGAATAATTTACAAAATATTAATCAATCTTATCCGCTTTTTGTCACCTTAAATCCAAACATTGAAATTAATCCAAAAAATATTTTCGCCAAATTCGAATATGAACATCCAATCTTTGATGCCAAAGCGGTTAAAGCCCAAACTCGCATTGATGAAATTCAGGGAAAAGATAATATTTATTTTTGCGGAGCCTATCAATCTTTTGGTTTTCACGAAGATGGAATTTCGTCGGGATTACGAGTTTTAAATAAAATGCAAATCAAGGCTCCATGGCAATAAATTCGAGCTTTATATCCTTCGCCAAAGTAATGCATAAAAGGCTTGTGCCTAAGGTCAATCAATTTGTTTATGAAGTATTTTATATCTGTTTTGATATTGCTAAAATTAATAATTTATCCAAAAAAATTTTCTCATTAAATAAATTTAATCTTTTTAGTTTTTATGAAAAAGATTATGGTCCAAAAGATGGCTCTTCGATTGAAAATTGGGCGTGGAATATTTTAAAAAATCAACAAATTGATAAAAATATTAACAAGATTTTTTTATTTACACATCCAAGAGTTTTGGGTTATGTTTTTAATCCCGCGAGTTTTTTATTTTGCCTTGATTCGCAAGAAAAATTACAAGCGGTTATTGTACAAGTTAACAATACTTTTAACGAAAATCATAGTTATTTAATTTTTAACAAAGATAACTCGGCGATTGCCAATAATCAATGGTTTGAAGCCGATAAAGAATTTCATGTTTCGCCTTTTTTTGAACGAAAAGGATTTTATAAATTTCGCTTCATTTTCGAGCAAAATAAAATTGCAGTTTGGATTGATTATTTTACAGATGAAAAAACTTTATTAACTAGTGTAATATTAAAAAAACAAGTTGATTTTGATGATTTAAATTTGATATTAGCTTTTATAAAAATACCTTTTATGACTTTAAAAGTTATTGTTTTAATTCACATACAAGCGTTAAAAATTGTTTTTAAAAAAATAAAATATATTTCAAAACCTGAACAAAAAAATTCAAAAATAACCTTAACTAAAAACTAGTTTATGAATCACGATTTATTGTGGGATGCGTTAGATAAAGTTCAATATGGCTCGCTAACGATTATCATGCCTGACCTTACGCAGAGAACGTTTAAAGGCGAACAGCATGGTTACAAATCAACCTTAATTATTAAAGATTTAGACTGCATTGATTTGGCAATTAAAGGTGGTGATGTTGCCTTTGGCGAAACTTATATTAAAGATATGTGGGAGGTTGATAATTTGCCCAATCTTTTAAGTTTCATGACGCAAAATTCTGAATGTTTAGAAAATTTTTTTCATGCGCGAAAATTTAAAGCTTTAATGCTTTATATTTCTAGTTTGTTTTGTAAAAATTCTAAAAAAGGAAGCAAAAAAAACATTGAAGAACATTATGATTTAGGCAATGAATTTTATGAATTATGGCTCGATTCTTCGATGACTTATTCTAGCGCTTTATTTTCCAATAAATCTTTTGATTTACATCGCGCTCAAGATAATAAATATCAAAATATTTTAAACAAACTTATTGGTAAAAATATTCTAGAAATTGGTTGTGGCTGGGGTGGTTTTGCCGAGATGGCAGTAAACTCTGGATATGATTTAAAATGCCTAACAATCTCGCCAAAACAATATGAATATGCCAAAAAAAGATTAGATAAATATGGCAATAAAATTTCTTTAAAATTACAAGATTATCGCGATGAAGATGGTTTTTATGATAATGTAGTTTCGATTGAAATGTTTGAGGCTGTAGGTAAGGAATATTGGGACAAATATTTTGAAACTCTATATCACGTTTTAAAAAAAGATGGTAAAGCAGTTTTACAAATTATCACCATCGATGAAAAAGTTTTTGAAGATTACAAAAACCGCGTCGATTTTATTCAAAAACATATTTTTCCCGGAGGCGTTCTGCCATCTAAGTCGATCATTCGTCATTTATGTGCGGATAATGGCTTTAAAATTTTAACTGAATTAAATTTTGGTCATGATTACGAAAAAACTTTACGCATTTGGTTAAATAATTTCGATGCCAAAAAATCGCAAGTTTTGGCGATGGGATTTTCCGAAGAATTCATTCGCAAATGGCGATTTTATTTAAGTTATTGCATCGCCGGATTCAGCGCTAATCGTACGGATTTAGTTCAATTTGAATTGCAAAAAATATGAAAATAATTTTTTTTAAAAAAAGTTTTTTTTTAAAATTAGTTATAATTTTTTTGATGAATTTTTTATGCAATAATTATGTTTTTGCCCAAGAAATTTCTCCAGAAAATTTTTCAAATTTTCCAGAAATTAATCAAAATTTTTCTAAACCCTCAAGGCTTGGCGCCCATAATTTGAAGGTATGGGGCTTTAAGATTTATAACATTCAACTTTTGAGTGAAGAAAAACAATTTTCTTACCAAAATAAATTGGCACTTGTGATTAATTATCAAAGAGATTTTGCTAAAAAAGATTTAATAAAAAGATCGTTAGAAGAAATCTCTAGAATCAACAATATCAAAGATGAAGCCCTTCTAATAAATTATCAAAATAAACTTGAAGAAATATTTTTTGATGTCAAAAAAGGTGATCGCAAAACTGCTTTTTTTGATCCAAAAAACGGAGTTAAATTATATTTTAACGGCAAATTTGCTGGCGCAATAAATGATTTAATTTTTGCTCAAAGATTTGTCGATATTTGGTTAAGCGACAATTCTTCATTCCCCAAAATGACCAATGCTATTTTAGGAAAAAATGAATAAAAAAAATATCATAAATTATTCGGTTTTAGCCATTCCTTTAGCATTTGTTGGGTTGCCAATTTACATCAATGTAACTGATTTTTATATTCGCCAATTTGATGTAAATATGGCATTTTTGGCTTTTATAATTTTGGCGGTAAGGCTTATAGATGCAATTCAGGAGCCGTTTTTAGGACTATTATCCGATTATCTAATTAAAAAAAATATTTCACATAAAAAAATAATTTATGTAAGTGCCAGTTTTTTAGCTTTAAGTTTTTTTGCACTTTTTAATCCACCGCATTTTGCCAATCCATCAATGATTCTGCTTTGGCTTGGTTTATCAATGCTCACCACTTATAGTTTTTTTAATTTAACGGTGATTAATTTTGAAGCTTTAGCGGTAATAATTGCCAAAAATTCTCAACAAAGAATTGAAGTAAATTCATATAAAGAATTTTTCGGATTAATTGGCATTCTTATCGCCGCATCAAGTCCAACTCTTATAAAACTCTTGCTAAAAAATGAGGAAAATAATTATTTTTATTTAAGTTTGGTTTTTATTTTTTTGTTATTTTTTTCGATAATTTTTTTCTTTCATAAAGTCCAAAATGAAGAAAATAAAATTTTGATTAAATTCGATTTTAGAAAAATTTTTGCAGAAATCTTTTCTAATAAAATTTTCCTTAAATTTATGGGAATATTTTTTATTAATTCGCTTGCGGTAAGCCTGCCAGCGTCGGTTATTACATTTTACGTTAATGATGTTTTAAAATGTCCCGAAAAGCTTGGAATTTTTCTAACAATTTATTTTTTATCGGCGGCGATTTTTATGATTTTTTGGAAAAAAATTGCCCAAAAAATTGGTAAAATTAATTCATGGTCAATTTCAATTTTAGGAAGTATTTTAACTTTTATTTTTGCTTATTTTGTCGATAGTTCAAATAGTGATTTATTTTTTCTAATCTGTTTTTTATCGGGAGTTTTCTTGGGAGCGGATTTAATGATGCCACCGGCAATAATTTCTGAAATTATTCATCAAAAGCATGATAAAATTTCAAGTTATTTAGCATTGTGGAGCATGATTAATAAAGCGGGATTGATGTGTGCTTCATTCTTGTCGCTCATGGTTTTGTGGTTTGTTTCTTTCGACGCCAAAAATGTTAATCAAGATTCATTAATGGCAATTCCAATTATTTATGCAATAATCCCTTGTGCCTTAAAAATGCTTGTGGTTTTATTACTCTATAAACTTAAAAATTCTGAAAAAAATTTATGAAAAAAATTATTTTATTAACTAATTTTGTATTAATTATGTTTTGCTTCTCTTGTTCTAATATTTCACCAAAAATATATTCCGCCAATTCGCCGAAAATGGATATTCGCAATTATTTTAAAGGTGATCTCGAAGCCTTTGGAATCCTACAAGATCGCGGTGGCAAAGTTATAAAAACTTTCACCGTAAAAATGAAAGGAACTTGGCAAGACAATGATGGCAAACTCGTCGAAGATTTCGTTTTTTCCGATGGCAAAACCGATCATCGCGTTTGGGATTTAAAGGTTTTTGATGACAATAATTTTACTGGCAAAGCGGGTGATGTTGTTGGCATCGCAAAAGGCGAGCAATATGGCAATGCGATGCGCATGAATTATGTGTTGACGATTCCGCTTGAGAACAGAAAAATCGATGTAAAAATTAATGATTGGATGTATTTGATCGACAATGATTCTTTGATCAATGTTTCCGAGCTCAGAAAATTTGGCTTCAAAGTGGCAACTTTGACGATTGGCTTTAAAAAAATTGGCATTTAATGAAAAATTGTTGGATTCTAGGAGCAAGCTCTGGCATTGGCTTCGAGCTTGCTAAAAAACTTTGTAAAAATGGTTATAATGTTATTGCCTCGGCGCGCTCTTTGGAGAATTTAAATTTGTTAAAAACTTCAATCGAAGATGAAAAAAAATCATCACAAAATCCACAAAATTTCGGTGAAATTAGCGTTGAAAATGTTGATGTTGAAGATTATCAATCTTTAAAAAATACTTGGCAAAATATTTTAGCAAAAAATCACAAAGTTGACTTGGTAATTTTCGCCAGTGCGATCTATGAGCAAATGGATTTACGCGATTTTGATTTAGAACTCGCTAAAAAAATTATGCATGTCAATTTTGACGGTTTTTTAAATTTTTTACATTTAGTTGTTCCGCATTTTATGGAAAATAAATCTGGTCACATCGCAACAATCGCAAGCGTTGCGGGTTATAGTGGATTACCCAAGTCTTTGACTTACGGCGCTTCAAAATCGGCGATGATTAACTTATGCGAAGGAATTTATCCAGAATTGAAAGCCAACAATATTTCACTTTCGGTAATAAATCCCGGATTCGTAAAAACACGTTTGACGGCAAAAAATAAATTTCCAATGCCATTTTTAATTTCACAAGAACAAGCTTCGGACTATATTTATCAAGGTCTGATTGCAAAAAAATTTGAAATTCATTTTCCTAAAAAATTCACTTTTATTTTAAAATTTTTACGCATAATTCCATATAAAATTTATTTACCAATCGTTAATAATATTTATCGCAAAAACCTTGAATAATGTTGTTTTTTTTAGAATAAATATGTTATTTTGGTTTTTAAAAAATTCGAATTAGAAAAAAAATTTAATCATGGCAAAACAACAAAATCATATTTTATTTTCATATTCTTTTAATGAAAATGGTGAAGCTGTTAAGATAGATAACAGTAAGGTTGCTAATGAATTAAAAAATCCAAGTTTGTCTTGGGTTCATCTTGATGGCGTCAATAAATCAACTCAAAAATGGCTTCAAAAAGAAGTCGATTATTTGGATAGTTTAATCATTGATGCTTTGATTGCCGAAGAGACGCGTCCTAGAATTGTAAGGTTTGAGCATGGAATGTTATTGATTTTGCGTGGGATCAATGAAATAAAAAATAGCAAAACTTCGGAGTTGGTTTCGGTGCGAATATGGATTGATAAAGAACGTGTAATCACTATTCAAAAGCGTCCGATGAAATCAATTTTTGAAATTGAAAAGAAAATTAATGATGGTTTTAAAATTAAAAATTCAGGTGAATTTTTGTATAATTTAATCACTTTAACTTTACAAAATATTAGCGAATATATTTATGCGACGGGTGAGGGAATTGATGAAATCGAGCAAGAAGTTTTGACAACGCGCAATATGAAATATCGTGATATTATAGTTCATACTCGTTCGCAACTTACGGTTTCTAGACGATATTTGTCTCCGCAAAAAGATGTTATTTTGAGTTTGCGCAATTGCCAATATCCGTGGATTGATGAATATGCCATTCGTCATTTTCAAGAAGATGCCGATCGAATTATTCATATGATTGAAGAAGTTGATGAAGTTTTAATGCGTTCAAAAATATTGCATGATGAACTTTCTCACGCGCTTAACGAGAAGATTAACAACAATATGTTTAAACTTTCGATGATTGCCATAATTTTCATGCCTTTGACTTTTATTACGAGTTTATTTGGCATGAATTTTCAAAAAATTCCCGGATCCGATAATCCCAATGGCTTTTATATAACATGCATTGTGATGACGATTTTAACCATCGCCCAAATGGTTTTTTATAAGAAAAAAGACTGGTTTTGATTGGTTTCTTTAGTTGGAAAATATAAGATTTTGTTGCGAGATCATGTGATTGTAGATTTGAAGGTGGTTTCCATCACCCCATTTTTTTAATTATGCCCGGATTATTATTTACCTCTCCAAAACTTTGAAGGATCAAAATTCTTTAAAGCCTTCCTTATACTTTCCGCTGTTGGCATTTCTACCTTCCCCAATCCTCCAAATTCAATATCATTGAAAGGTTTATTAAATCCATGAAAATTTGGAGGCGAATTAGCTTCTGTTTTTGGAATCATTGATGTCGCTGGAACAAAGCTCCCAAC
>JBIIBR010000034.1:0-8546 GCA_044239285.1 Rickettsiales bacterium
ATTTCAGAAATATAGCGCTTACCCCTTTCTCCACGCTTTAATTGAATGATAATGTCGATAACGTTTTTTATATAGGATGTTATTTCGGCGGGCGAGAGTCCAAGTCCGGCTTGCATTACCATCATTTTTAATTGCTCAATTGCCATCAGCGGAGTATCGGCGTGAAGCGTTGAGATTGAACCCGGGTGCCCAGTATTTATGGCACGTAGAAAACTAAAAGCCTCGGCTCCGCGCAACTCGCCGACTATAATGCGTTCGGGACGCAAACGTAAACAGGCTTCGATTAAATCTTGAGTTGTAACTTTAGCGCGACCTTGAGCCCCTTTTGAGGCCAATAAATGCACTTTATTTTCATGAGAAGTTAAATCAATTTCGCGAGCATCTTCGCAAGTTATAAGACGTTCGTGATGAGGAATCGAGAGAATTACCGCGTTAGTAAAAGTAGTTTTACCAGTTGAGGTTCCGCCCGAAATTATAATATTTTTTTTATAAAGAACCGATCGCGAAATAAATTCTTTAATGCGATTTAATTGCAATAATTTTGCCAAAATTAAAGAATTTTTATCTTCAATAGCGCCAACCGAAGTGTTGTCAAACATGCCCATTTTTTCATAATCATCAAGCGACCATTTTAAAGCCGATGGCTTACGAATTGACATTACAACATTTCCAGCTTCACAAGCTGGAGGAAAAACGATTTGAACACGAAAACCATTGGGCAAAGTTGCCGAAAGCAAAGGCTCTTCTTCGCTAATTCTTTGTTCCGTAGATTGAGCGATGAGTCGAGCGAGCGATTTCAAATGCTCGACATCAAAATTTGGCAATTCTTCACGATACATATCGCCCTTAATTTCCACCCAAGCTTCAAAAGGACGATTAATTGAAACCTCATTAACGCCATCGCGATCAAAGATTTGCTTAAGTGGCAGTAAGAATGAATCGAGAGCGTCGACTGTCATGTTTTAGAATAAATAATAAATTCCTGTGAGAAAAACTTTTCCATTATTATTTTGAATTTTTTTTGTCAAATTTGCAACTTTTATTTCTGTGGATAAATCAGAAATATTTAACCCCTCACTCTTAAATTTATATTGAGTAATCTCGAAATAGGTAAGCAAATTTTTCTTAATTTTGTAATCAATTCCAAAGGAAATCGCGCCATATTTATTTTTCTGAAAAGAGCTGTTAATTGATGTAAGACTTGCGTTTATTGGACCAATTTGATAAGCCAATCCCGCAGTGTAGTAAGATGAATTTTTTAAATTTTTTGACGAATTTTCGCAATTTTGCAAGGATAAATTTTTTGTATAATCGTAAGCGCAAGAATAAGCGCCATTTTTCGCATATAAAGATTTGCCCCAAGAGCCGAAAGATCCACCCACAGTAAAACCAAAATAACTTAAACTAGCCCCAAAATCATAAGCCAAAAGCTCATTTCTCGCGATGCCATTTTTAGTTTGCGGTTTAGCATATTCAGCAGTGGAAGATGCTGATATGTTTAAATTATCAAAATCATCGGAATAATTAATTCCCAAACTTAATAAATTTTTTAATTTGATATCGTTACTATCGGGGGCGGTTTTGGCGGTAAAGCCTTGATTGGAGCTAAGCGGAGCATAGCTTGCGCCGAGTTGAATTTGATTAATTTTTTTAGTATAATAACTAAATTTTAAAGCATCTTCCAAGCCTTCATAACTATCGTCGCGTAAAGCGCGAAAATTATTGCGATTAAAGTCAGAAATTTTGGAATTTAAATTATAAAAATTATCAACATCGCGCGAATAAAAACCTTTAGCATATCCGCCATGACCAATCGGAGATTGAGCTAGAGTAATAAAACGCGAATGCTTAATATTTAAACATGAAGGTGAAGAAAAATTGGTTGCGCACGAAGCGGAATCTTGATTTAAAATTGGCAAATTAACATGTTCTAAATATTTACCATTAATTCCTCCCGCACCCCTAGCAAAGCGAGCTGGACCATATTTCATTTTTTGATTTACCGCCACAAAATTACCAAATTCAAAACGTCCAAAATTATTATCGAGATACAAAAAAACTTGATCAAGATTGGGATTTTCGTTTTTAGAATTGGTATTAAAATTAAGTTCAAATTTTGAAGTAATTCCCAAAATATTATTGTTATTAAATTTTATTGCACCCTTTACGAAGGATTGATTATCAAGGCCAAGATTAAGTTCATTATTAAGATAATTTTTAGAAAAATTATCGGGCAAAATATTTTTTTGATAAATATTTTTTTGATTGGTTTTTGCTAATGATGAATTTATAATTCCATCAACTTCAATTGAATAATTGCTGTTATTATGAAAATTTTTTTCAGTTAAATATGGCGAAACATTTTGCGCTTCCAAGCTTTGAAAGACAAGGACAAAAACTGATAATAAATATATAAAAAATGGCATGAAATTTTTGATTAAATTCAATTTTTAGTAAATTTATAACATTAAAATAAAAGTGCTACATGGTTTATTTACCTCATTGGCCAATTCCATCAACTCTTGGGAAAAAAGCAATTGATTACGAAACGGTTTTTGACAGAGCTAAAATAGTTTTGGAAAGATTGGAAAATCCGCATCAAAAACTTCCAGCGGTTATACATGTCGCAGGGACGAATGGCAAAGGCTCAACCGCCTCATTAATTGCTAGAATTTTTCAATGTAATGGTTATAAATCTCATCTTTACACCTCCCCTCACCTTCATGATTGCAATGAAAGAATTTTGCTCGACGGACAAAAAATCAGCGATCGCGAGCTTTATTCATCAATGGAAGAGGTGCGATTAAAATCGCAAGATGTCGATTTAACTTTTATGGAAGCTTTTACGATTGGAGCATTTTTGGCTTTTTCACGAAATCCAGCAGACGTTCTGGTTGTTGAGTGCGGAATGGGCGCGAGAATTGATATAACCAACATAATTTCACAAAAAATTGCCACAATTTTAACTTCAATTTCAATCGATCACGCAGAATATTTAGGCGATACGTTGCAAAAAATTGCTCTTGAAAAAGCTCATATTATGCGCCCACAAACTCCTTTGATAATCGCACCTCAAGCCAATGTTATCAAGGATTTGATAAAAATAATCGCTAATGATCAACAAGCCTTAAGTTATTTTTACGATGAAGATTTTTATGTTGAAAAAAATGATAATGATGGCATGTTTGATTTTTTTTGGCAAAATGAAATTTTACTTCCCAATCTTAGAAAGCCAAATCTCGAAGGCGATCATCAATATTATAATTTTGCATGTGCAATTGCTTGTTGCATGGCAATTAGCGATAAATATATTTTTAATTATGATGGCATTAATCAAGCTGTTTCTAGTGTCCAATGGCAAAGTCGACTTGAAAAAATTGACAATAATTTGAATAAAATTTTAAAAAATCCATTGAGTGAAATTTGGATTGACGGTGCGCATAATGAAGGCGGAGCCTTTATTCTCGCTAATTGGATCAAGTCACAAAGCCCTATAAAAAATTTTATTATTTGTGGTTTTAGTCGCGGAAAATGCAAAATTAAATTTTTAGAAAAATTTAAAGATATTGCTGAAATTGTTGCGGTAAAAGTTAATGGCGAGCCTTACCCAGAAACCCCCGAACACATAATTGAAATTGCCAAAAATCATGAAATTGAAGTTAAAAATGGTAAAAATTTACTCAAAGCTTTGAATTTAATTGAAAATGAATATGCAAATCAGCCCTACAGAATCATAATTTGCGGATCGCTTCATTTGGCTCGTGATGTTCGACATTTTAATAAATTAACTTTTTGAAATTATTAATTTTGGTTTTTAATTTCGTGAATTTCTTTATTTAAAAAATTAAAATCTTTATTGGGTTTTTTTGCCAATAAATCATCAATAATCTTTGCCGAGGCAAGAGCGTTAGTCCAGCCAAGAGAGCCATGTCCGGAGTTTATTAAAAAATTAGAAAAATTATGAAAATCTCCAATTAATGGAATTGAATTTGGACGAAATGGCCTAATTCCAACCCATTCTTTTGCATTTTTAATATCGCCAAAATTGGCAAAAGTTTTTTGCAAATTATGATACAAAAAATTTAAATTTTGCTTGTTCATAATCAAATTATTCCCACTCATCTCAATTGTCCCAGCCACTCTAAAAATATTGCCCAAACGACTATAAACAATTTTATTTTGATTATCGGTCATCGTCATGTTTGGAGCGATAAATTTTTCATCGCATTTTATGGATAGGCTATAACCTTTAACTGGATAAATTTTTGTTTCAATGCCAATTCCTTTGAGCAAAGAAGTTGCAGAGCCACCGAGAGCGTAAACATATTTATCGGCAACCAAAACACCCGTGCTAGTGTTGATTCCGGTAATTTTTTTATAATTAGTCAATAAATTTTTTATATCGCAATCAAACATGAATTTAACGTCATATTTTTCTTTACAAATTTGTTCAAGTTTTTGCGTAAATTTATAGCAATCGCCACTTTCATCATCTTCAAATAAAATGCCCCCAGCCAGATTTTTTTCATCGTTGAGTTTGGTTAAATTTGGCTCTTTTTTCAAACATTCTTCGACGTTTAAAATTTTAGTATTACGACTAATAAAATTAAATTTTTCGAGTTTTTTTATTTCAGTATCGAGAGTTTTTTGTTTGCGATAAAAATGCAAGATACCATTTTTAGAATAATCAAAGGATTTTCCATCTAGTAAAGAAGACTCCTCACCAAGAATATCATGCATTAAAGACCTGCTAAGTTTTGAAATTTTAAATAATTTTTCGCTGTTTTTTAGGTAATTTTCACTGGAAGAATTTTTTATAAATTCGCCAATCCATTGATAAAATTCTTTGCTAGAAAAATCTTTAAGATACAAATAAGGATTTGGTGAAAAAATATTTTTTGCCATTGAAAACAAGGAGCTTTTATTTGACCAAGTTTCAATGTGGGAATAGCTAAGTTGACCGCCATTTGAGTTTGAGCAACCCTCGCCAGAAGAATTGGATTTATCAATGACCACCACTTCGTGACCAGATTTGGCCAAAAAATATGCCGTTGTAACTCCGATTATACCTGCTCCTAAAACAATTACTTTCATTGCAAAAAAAAGTTTTTAAAATTGTAAAATAAATTAATGACTAAAATTTAAACTTAAACATTTATGAATGTTTATAACATTCCATCAAATTATAACTTTATTAAAACCCTCGCTAATTGGCTAAAAAAGGATTATAACAATGAATTTTCAGATTTAAAGATTTTTTTACCAAATCAAAGATCTTCGCGAAAATTACGCAAAGAATTGCAAAATTTACAAGATTTTAATGTCGAATCTTTGATAAAAATTAAATCCTTTGCTGATTTAAATATTGAGGATTTTTATGATTTTTTACCGAATAAATTATGTGCAGAAATTATCGCTGAACTATCTAATATTAAGGTTCTAAATCGAGTCGATGCCATATTTCTTTTATGCGAAGAAGTTAAAAAAAACACAATTTTTGGCACACAAAATTTTACTCAAAGATACAAAATTGCCAAAAGTTTATATCAATTATTCAAATTTAGCAAAACATCATCAATTTACGGTAGAATTTTTTCAAAGTTTTTACATTCAAATTAAACATTATTTAATCAAAAATAACTTAATGTTTGCGGGTAGTTTTCATAATTTATTATGCAATAAATATAACGAAATTATTGAAACACAGAAAATCTCTCAGAATATTGTTGTTGCTGGATCGACAGGCAGTATTTTATCTAGCAAAAAATTGATTAAATCTATAAAAAATTATGAAAATGGTTGCGTGGTTTTATATGGTTATCAAAAACATTTAAATGCCGAAGAAATTCATCCACAATTTTATCTCAATGAGTTAATTAAATTTTTAGATTTAGAAAAGTTAAATATTCCTGAAATTAAAAATTTTGAATACATAAATTCCCCCGAAATCAGAAAGGATTTTTGTAATTTAATTTTTAACGATTACAAAAATTTTGAAAGTTTTAAAAAATCATGCCAAGAAATTGAAAAAAATAGTGAAATAGGCGATATCGTTTCAAACCTAGAAATATCTTGCTTTAACAATGAAATAAATGAAGCAAAATCGATTGTTAACATTATCAAGGAATATAACCAAAAAGACTTAGAAATTGCGGTTATTTGTAATAACCAAAACTTATCAAGAATACTAAAATCATATTTAAATGCTTATCAAGTAAATTATAATGATGCCTCTTCGCAAAGTGCTATTTACTTGGACATAATTGGCTTTTTATTGATTATATTTGAAATAAAAAATAATGAATTTAATTCGCACATTTTTTTAAGCTTTTTAAAACATAATTTTTTTGTAAAATTAAACAATGAAAAATTAATTGAAGAATTTGAAATAATAATATTAAGAGATGATCGCTTAAACCTTGGAATAGAAGGGATTGAAGCCAAAATTAAAAATAGCAAATTTGCAGATTTTTTTAATAAAATTATTGATAATTTGCCAGTTGATAATTCGCTAAATTCATTAATCCAAGCATTTGAATTTTTTGCTAATCAAAATTTTAATCAAATACTTTCAAATTCGATTGCTGGAAAAGAAATTTTTGAGTTTTTTGAGTTGCTGAAACAGCAAAATTTTTATTTTCAAAACATCGAAGATTTAAAAATAATTTTTAATGAAATTAGCTATTTTGAAAAATCAAAACTTGATTCTAACGTTGATATTCTAAGTCCAATTGAGGCAAGATTATTAAATTATGATTTGATTATTGTCTCATCTTTAAATGAAAATGATTTTCCGCAAATTGATAATCATGGATGGATTGGAGCAAAAATAAAAAAAGATTTAGGCGTTAACAAAACTCTTAAAAAAATTGGACAAAATGGTTTTGATTTTTGCAATTATTTAAGTAATAAAAAAGTAATTTTAACTTATTCAAAATATCGTCTAGGTCAACATAATGTTGAGTCGCCATTTATTACAAAATTAAAAACCTTATGTAAAATTTTGAATTTAAATATTGATAAATCACAATTTTATCAACGAAAAATTAATGAAAATTTACATTTTATTCCGCAATATTTAGCGCCGTCCTTTGGTAATCCAAGTGAAAATTATCGACCAAAAAATTATTATATAACTGATATTTCGCATTTAATTTCTAATCCATATTTTATTTATGTAAAAAAAGTTTTAAAAATTGAAGAGCTTAAAAAAATCGATTATGAACCTTCTTATGCTGAGTTTGGAAGCTTTATTCATAAGGCTTTAGAGGAGTATGTAAAAAATCCAACTAACATAAATTTTGAAGAAATTTTTGAAAAATATTTTTTATCAAAGCAGGCAAAATTAATTTGGTATCCAAAATTTTTGAAAATTTTTGAAAATTTTTGCGAAGATAATCAAGAATTTATTGATGATAAAAATATTTTAGAAGAATCAATAAAAATTGATTTTGAAAATATAAAAATTTCTGGAAAAGTTGATAGAATTTTAATCGATAATGATCAAAATATTAAAATTATTGATTACAAAACTGGGCAAGTTCCGACTAAAAAAGATGTAATTTGTGGATTAGAGCCTCAATTAACGGTCTATGCTTTAATATTGTCGGAAACTTTGTTTAAAAATTCTAAAATTAAAGAATTAAATTATTGGAAATTAACACGCACCGATGGCTCAAAAATTATAAAAATTTTTAATAATGAAGATGAAATTTCCGAGGCAATTTTAGCAACAAAAAATGGTTTAAAAATAATTTTTGATTATTTTTCGAACCCACAAAATAAATTCTTTGCAACTAAAAATGAGGAAGATGATTATATTCAAAATTTATCACGAATTAAAGAATGGAACCAATAAATAAATATCGTTACAAATTAATGTTAGAATATGATGGCTCTAAGTATCATGGCTTTCAAATGCAAAATGAAAATCACATTAAAACTGTTGAAGGTCAAGTTGCAAAAGCATTTAGAAATTTTACACAAAATGATGTTGAAATTTTTGCCTCAGGTCGCACCGATTCAGGAGTTCATGCTATCGCTCAAACTATTCACGTCGATTTAGCGCAAGAATTTTCAAGCCATCAATTAATTATGGGAATAAATTTTTATTTAAAAGATGAGGAAATAGCGATTATTGACGCCGAAATTGTTGATAAAAATTTTCATGCAAGATTTGATGCAAAAATGCGACATTATCGTTATGCAATCCTTAATCGCAAGGCTCCAGCTGTAATTGAAAAAAATCGCATTTGGCATGTTGGTGGTAAAAAACTTGATATTTTAGCAATGCAAAAAGCTAGCGAATATTTACTCGGAGAACATGATTTTTCATCATTTCGCGACGCTGAATGTCAAGCTTCTTCGCCAATTCGCTCTATTAAAGATATTAAAATTTTTAGCAATGATGGTGAAAGAATTTTTGTTGAAGTGAGTGCTAAATCTTTTTTGCATCACATGGTTCGCAATATCGTCGGAACTTTGGTTTGGGTTGGTAAAAATAAAATTTCTGCCGATGAAATTAAAAATATTTTAGAAGCAAAGGA
>JBIIBR010000207.1:0-8502 GCA_044239285.1 Rickettsiales bacterium
CCAAACTTTGAATAAAATCGCCGACACAGATTTATCAAAAGTAAGATTGTTATTTTCGGCACACGGACTTCCACAAAAGGTTATCGATAATGGCGACCCTTATGTTTTTCAAGTTGAAGAAACCACAAAAAAAACTATTGAATTTTTAAAAAATTTAAGAAAATTAAATACTGATTATCGTGATGTTAATCTTGATTATCGAATTTGTTATCAATCCAAAGTTGGTCCATTAAAATGGACAACTCCAAGCCTAGAGCAAGAAGTTCGCATGGTTGCTCTCGACAAGAAAATTCCCGTAATAATTCCAATCGCTTTCGTCTCTGATCACTCGGAAACATTGGTCGAACTCGATATCGAATATCTCGAATTTGCTCACAAAATTGGGGTTGAAAAATATTATCGAGTGCCGTCTTTAAATATCGAAAGAAACTTTATCCAAGGGCTTACAAATATTGTAAAAACTACCGCAAAGAATGATAGTTCAGCAATCTTTTGCGGTGAAAATCCACAAAGAATTTGTCCGAAAAAATTTAAATTATGTCCCAACCCAAATTTCTCAACAAATTCGTGCGAAAGCTAGTTAATATTGACATCGAGGTCAAATCAAAAAAATGGCTTGAGCTCAAAAATATTGAAAAATTTATTGAATCACAAGCGCTAAATATTTTGGCGAAATCACCATTGTTAGAATTTTTGCATAAAAAAATTAATTTTGATTTATCAATTTCGCTATGCTCAAATTTACAAATTAGAAAAATTAATCGAGAATTTCGTGGCAAAGATAAGCCCACCAACGTTTTATCTTTTGGAAATTTGGATGAAAAAATTATTCAACAAAGTGGCTTGAATAAAGCTATCGGCACTAATAAATATATTTTCCTTGGTGACATAATTTTAAGCTATGAATATATTTTAAAAGAGGCGAAAGATCACGAAAAGGATTTTAAAAATCACTTGACGCACTTGCTTCTTCATGGCATTCTTCATATAATTGGATATGATCATGAAGAAGAAAAAATGGCAAAAATTATGGAAAATTTGGAAATAAAAATTCTTCAAGAATTTAATATCAACAACCCTTATAAAAATGAAATCTAAGTCGCAAAATAATTTTAAAAAATTAATGAATTTTTTCTTTATTTTATTTGGCAAAAAAAATAAAAAATCTTTCTCTTCTTTAATAAATTATATCACTGAATCCTTTGAAAGAGAAGGCTTGGTAACTTTGGAAGAAAAAAAAATGTTAAAAAATATCGTTAATTTTGGCGATAAAAAAATTAACACGATCATGGTTCCAAGATCCGATATTATTGCCATACCGGAAAATATATCCCTCAATGAAATTAAAAAAATTATTACCGAAGATGAACATACGCGCATTCCAGTTTACAAAGACAATATTGATCACATTGTTGGCTTTATTCACAGTAAAGATTTGGCAAAATTTTTGTGCGATACGAATAATGATTTTAATTTACAAAAAATTATTAGAAAAATTCTATTCATGCCGTGCTCAACCAAACTTCTCGATGCCCTTCTTAAGATGCGCTCTTCTAGGGTTCACATAGGAATTGTGCTCGATGAATTTGGTGCCGTTGATGGCTTAGTTACAATTGAAAATATCGTTGAAGAAATTGTTGGGCAAATTGATGACGAACATGATGTTCCGCTCGAAAGTTCATTTTTTCAAATCAAAAAAATCGATGAAAAAACTTACCATTTTGGTGGGCGAGTCGAATTAAAAAAATTCGAAGAAATATTTAAAATTAAATTTGACGATTGTCTGGCTGAAACCGTTGGAGGCTTAGTAATGGCAACCTTTAAATCTGTTCCCAAAATTGGCGATAAAATTGAAAAATCACAATTGGTTTTTAAAGTTTTGGATGCCGATAAAAGAATGGTTAAAGCGGTTGAGGTTAAAGCTTTATACGATCTCTAAAATCTATAAATTTTTTCTCGATCACTTCTAAAATTTTGATTTGTAATTTTTGATTATTTAACTCATTTATTTCAGGAATACATGTCGGCGAAGTAACATTTATTTCGGTCAAATATTCGCCAATCACGTCAATTCCAACCAATAATAAATTAAGTTTTTTTAAATGGGGCGAAATTTCGCGACAAATTTCTAAATCTCGAGCACTTAATTGTGATTTTTGAGCACTGCCACCAATATGTAAATTGGAACGAATTTCACCATCTTGTGCAACTCGTGCTACCGCCCCAATTGGCTCTCCATCCAATAAAAAAATTCTTTTATCACCCGCCTTAATTTCAGCTAAAAATTTTTGAGCAATTAACGGCGTTTTGTAAAGCTTTTGCATCATTTCAAAATTTGATGCCAAATTTTGCGCGGTTTCATCAATCAAGATAACACCATCGGCACCAAAGGAATAAAGCGGTTTTAAAATAATTTTTTTATGTTCTTTGTGAAAATTTTTTATAGCTTCTAAACTCGCTGAAATTATGGTTGGCGGAGTTAAATTAGGAAAATTAGTAACAAATAACTTTTCAGGACAGTTGCGAATATTAGACGGATCATTCACAATTAACACTAAATCCTTTATTTTTTCTAAAAAATAAGTGGTTGTTAAATAATTCATATCAAAAGGCGGATCTTGTCTCACCAAAATGACATCAAATTCAGCAAGATTTTGTTCTTTTTTTTCTATAATTTCACAAAAATTACTTGAATTATTAAGTTTTATTTTTGATATTTGTGCGAAAATTTTTTGTTTTTTAACGTCGAGAGAAATTGTTTCGGGAGTATAATAAAAAATTTCATGACCACGATTTTGAGCTTCTTGGAGTATTAAAAAAGTAGTATCAGTTTTGATATTTATTGAAAAAATATCATCCATTTGTGCAACTATTTTCATATCGAAGAAATATTTAATGTTAAAATAATTTTTATAATAATTTTTAAAAAATAAATGCAAAATACTAATTTTATAAAAACCACACCAATTTTTGATATCGGCGAGTTCGTGATTAGAGAGGAGCATGATGACGATGTAGAAAATTATTTCGAATATTATTCAAATCCCGAGGTTAATCAATATATTTTATGCACAATTCCGCAAAATATCGAAGAAGCTCGGCATGATTTTTATTATTGGAAAAATACTTTTAAGCGCGGTGATGGCGCTTATTTTGCAATTGCTCGCAAAGATAATAATAAAATGATCGGCTCCATCGGCTTAACGGGCTTAAATACTTATCATAAAAGAATCGAAATCAGTTATGATTTATCAAAAGATTATTGGAAAAAAGGCGTAATGACCAAAGCTTTGAAAAAAATTTGCGATTATGGATTTTATGAATTTAAAGTTAATCGCATTGAGGCAAATGTCGTTCCGCAAAATTTATCATCGCAAAATCTTTTAACAAGAAATGGCTTTGTAAATGAAGGATATCTGAGACAACACCGCTTTCACAAAGGCGAATTTAGAGACGTGCTTTTTTTTAGTTTATTGAGAAGTGATTTTTACAAATAAAATAAATTGAAAAATTGATTTGACTTTTTTTATTAGGTTTGGTTTAATGCTTGCCCCTTATTTAATTTATTTGTTAAGTTGACTTTGTTTTTAGTTGAGTTTAAACTTAGAGTTGTAGTTTTTATTAATGGCTTAGTGCTAATTATTGTAAAATACGAATTTTAACAAAAAATCTTTAGATAAATTTAAATTGCCAACTAAGCTTTTGTCTTAGAAGCAGTTAACAAGTTTTTTATTTTATTATGCTTAAAACATACACAGCGAAACCGAGTGAAATTGAAAAAAAATGGTGGTTGATTGACGCCGAAGATTTAGTGGTTGGTCGCTTATCCTCAATTATCGCCAAAATCTTGCGTGGAAAACACAAGACCACCTTTACTCCAAATATTGATTGCGGTGATTACGTAATCGTAATTAATGCCGACAAAGTTAAACTTACCGGCAAAAAATATGCCGAAAAGCTTTATTACTGGCACACCGGTTACCCTGGTGGAATTAAAGATCGCACAGCTCGTCAAATCATGGAAGGAAAATATCCTGAAAGAATTCTTGAATATGCCGTTTCAAGAATGATGTCGCGTGGTCCTTTACAAAGAGATTTAATGACTAAACTTCATATCTATAAAGGCAACGAGCACAAACATCAAGCACAAAATCCTCAAATACTTGACGTCGGCGCTATGAATCGTAAAAACAAAAAAACTAACTAATTATGTCTGCACTTATTAAAGAAAAAGTTATCGAAATCAAACAACAAACTGAATCGCAAGATAAAAAAGTTTATCTACAAGTTAGAGATTCTTTAGGTCGCTCTTACGCTACTGGTAAAAGAAAAAATGCAATTGCCAAAGTTTGGATTAAACAAGGAACTGGCAAAGTAACAATCAATGATAGAGAAGTTAGAAATTATTTTGGTCGTGAAATTTTGGTTAACATTGCCAAAGCACCTTTCGGCGCCACAAAAAATGAAAACAAATTCGATGTAGTTGCTACAATTTTAGGTGGAGGCAAAAGTGGTCAAGCCGGAGCTTTATCTCATGGCATCAGCAAAGCTTTAGTTTTATTCGATCCAAGCAATCAACCAATTTTAAGAACTCAAGGCTTCTTAACTCGTGATTCAAGAGTTGTTGAACGTAAAAAATACGGTCTTAAAAAAGCTCGTAAAGATCAAACTTACCGTAAACGTTAATTCTTATGAGCTTAGAGCCAAAGGCTTTAAGCTCATTTATAAATTTAAACACCGACTTACTTATAATTCACAATGGCAAATAATTATTTTCTCGCAAAAAGAATTTATATTGCCTCCGACCACGCTGGATTTGAACTCAAAGAATATCTAATAAATTCTCTCAAAAAAAACAATATTGAAATCATTGATTTAGGTTGCGACTCAGCAAAAATTTCCGTCGATTATCCCGATTATGGCAATAAATTATGCGATAAAATTAGCGAAAATGATTTTGGAATTTTAATTTGCGGAAGCGGAGTTGGCATTTCAATTTCCGCCAATCGTCACAAAAAAATTCGCGCCGCACTTTGTCTCAACAAAACCATAGCTAAACTTGCTCGCTCTCACAATGATGCTAATGTTATTTGCTTAGGCGCTAGATTTCTCAAGAAAAAATATGCATTAGCAATTTGCAAAACTTTCTTCACACAAAAATTTGATGGTCAAAGACATGTCGCTCGAGTCGCAAAACTTGGATTATAAACAAAAATTAATTCGGAGTTTTGGCAGAACCAAAAGCCGTAAACTTTCCGATCATAAAAATTTTTTATTAGAGAATATTTACGATTCTTACAAAATATCTCAGATTGATAAAAATATTTCTAGAAATTGCTTAGAAATTGGTTTTGGTTTTGGTGATTTCATTTTTAACAAAGCTAAGCAAAATCCTGAAGTAAATTTTTATGGTTGCGAACCGCATTTAAACGGCATCGTAAATCTTCTTGGCATGTTAGAAAAAGAGCCTTTGAACAATTTAAAAATCACCAATCAAGATATTAGAATTTTTATTAATAATTTTCCCGATAATTTCTTCGAAAAAATCTATATTTTATTCCCCGATCCTTGGCCTAAATATAAACATTTCAAAAGACGCTTGATCGATAAAAATTTTTTAGATCAAATCCTTTTTCCGAAAATAAAAAATAATGGAAAAATTATTATTGCAACAGATCATGATTCTTACAAAACATGGATTCTGAGCCATATTTTACAAAGTGTTAAATTTAAATGGTTAGCCACTTCAAAAACATCGTGGAAAACTTTTCCAAATGATTGGATCGTTACAAAATATCAAAAAAAAGCCATCGCTGAGGGCAGGGAACCAATTTTAATTGAAATCGAAAATCATGATTGATAAATCACAATTACCAAATGTCAAAGGCGAATATAGATTTGATGCCAAAATCAACAATTGGTTTGATTTGCGGGGCAGGGCGGAGATATTATTTAGACCCAAAAATGCCGAAGATTTATGTTATTTTTTACAAAATATTTCTCCACAAATTAAAGTTCAAATAATCGGCGCCGGCTCCAATGTTATCATTGCCGATGAAGGCGTAAAAGGCGTTTTAATCAAACTTCCCGCCAGTTTTTCTGCAATAAATCACGATGAAAACACCATCACAATCGGCTCCGCATCCTTATGCATCAATGTTGCGCAATATTGTAAAAATTTTGGATTGGGCGGTTTAGAATTTTTAAGTGGTATTCCCGGATCAATCGGCGGAGCCATCGCCATGAATGCCGGCTGTTACGGCTCCGACATCGCGCAAAATCTAATAAGCGCTAGTGCCATTGATTATGAAGGCAATATTTGCGAAATAAAAAATCAGGATTTTGGTTTTATTTATCGCGGAAACAATTTAAACAAAAAATTTATTTTTATTGCCGGCAAATTTAAAATTAATAAATCAACAACTCAAGAAATTGCATATAAAATTTCCGAATTACAAAAGGCGCGTGAAAATGCTCAACCGATCAGGGCGAAAACTGGCGGGAGCACTTTCAAAAATCCACCTAATAAAAAAGCATGGGAGTTAATTGATGCTATTGGCTATAGAGGAAAATCAATAGGAGATGCTCAAATCTCACAAAAACATTGTAATTTCTTAATTAATAATAACAATGCTTCGGCGCAAGATTTAATCGAGCTTGGCGAAGAAACAAGGAAAAAAGTTTTTGAGGAATTTAAAATTAATTTGGAATGGGAAATAAAAATTTTAAAATAATAATATTTGCTATTGACATTAGGAAGAAACAGGATTAAAAATCGGAACTGAAAGTTTTTTACTCAAAAAATTATAAGTTTTAAAAAAAAACTTAACCAAAAACTATTTTCAAAAATATGAAATTTTTCTCAAAACAAATTATTGCCACTTTTTTTTCATTGTCATTTTTTATGATTAGCGCTGAAGCTTGGGGGGCTGCGGTGTCGCAAACGATAACTGCTGCTGCTTGCGAAACTGCATGTGCTGAAATAACAGCAGAAAAATGTGGGGGGGCTGCAGACATTTTTACCATTACATACGGAACAAGAACTTTTGCAATAACTTGTACGGCCGCAAACACTCCAGCTAAGGCTGATATAGTAAATATTTGCAAAGAAGCTTTCTGCGAAGTTTATGCAGCTAGCACCAGTAAAAATACTTTTGTCAAAACAATGTGTAATGCTTTTAGAATTGTCAATGGATCCGCAGGTAAAACATTCGCAGCCTTTGCCATTATCGCTACAGGAATTGGTTTTTTCTCTGGAAAAGTTTCTTGGGGTTTGATGATTGGTGTGGCAGCAGGTATTGCAACCATGTTCGGAGCACCTTCAATCGTGGCAGCAATTTCTGGTCAAACGGCAAACTTAAATTGCGACTTGAACGCTAATTAATAATTTATTTTAAATACAAATAAAAAAAATTTAAAAAACAAAACAATTAACTTGAAAGTAAAAATTCTTACTAATAAGATGAGAAAATATTTTCTAGAAATACTAATTTAAATTTAAAAATAATCATGAAAAAATACTCAAAACAATTTTTTAAAGTTGCTTTATTGGCACTGTGTGTATTAGCACTTTTCCCAATTTTATCATCCGAATTAAAAACTTCTGAGGCTTTTGCAGAAGAAGCTTATGCACAAGCAGCCAACGAAGATGCTTCTTTCAGTCTTAGCTCTAACTCTTTAAGTAAAGTTATGTGTAACGCACTTAGACTCGTAACTGGAAGCGCAGGTAAAACATTCGCAGCCTTTGCCATTATCGCTACAGGAATTGGTTTTTTCTCTGGAAAAGTTTCTTGGGGTTTGATGATTGGTGTTGCAGCGGGTATTGCAACAATGTTCGGAGCTCCTTCAATTGTGGCAGCAATTTCTGGTCAAACAGTTGATACGAAATGCACTGTCGCGGCAGGATAATATTACTCTATTTTATAAAAAAAATATATAACAGCATGTCAAGAAAATGTGAATTACTAAATATAGGCGCAATGAGTGGGAACAAAGTTTCTCACTCAAATCGCAAAACAAGAAGAAGATTTTTGCCAAACCTTAAATCAATCTCTTTTTTTAGCGACACCTTAGGAGCAAATCTAAATCTTAAAGTTGCAACTTCAACTTTGAGAACCATTAACAAATATGGCAATATCGATGGCTTCTTAGTTAAATATAAATTTAACAAATTATCAGAAAAAGCTCAATCACTTCGATTGAAAATAAAAAATAAGCAAAAAGTTGCTCAAATATAATTTTAATTAATTATATTTTATAAAAAATTCACCACAAAAACAACCCAAAACCTAATTAACCCTTCCTAATTTCGAAATACAATATCACTATCGAATTTTAAATTTCTACTAATTAAAAAAATTCGTAAAGCCTTCAAAATCTTATTCCCTTGACGACTCTTCGCATTAAAAAAAGACTAAACGGCTATTTAGCGAGAAACGGGATTAGAAGCACATGCGACGGGATCCCTAGCTTAAAACTCCTAAATTTACTAAAACGCTCACA
>JBIIBR010000036.1:0-8442 GCA_044239285.1 Rickettsiales bacterium
CAAAACTATTTCTTTAAAATTGATAAAATATTCTAAATAAATATTGAAGAGAAGAATGATGGTTAAATGCGAGGAAATGAGCGCTATTACTCTAGTGGTGCGGGTTTTGATAAAAAATAAAATGGCTAAACTTATAACCACAAAAATTAAAATGGTAAAGAAATTTCCAAACGACATTAATCGCGTAAAAGTTCGTTGATAGAAGTTTTGGAACGAGTTTTTTCATCAACTTTTTTAACGATAACCGCGCAATATAGTGATAAATTTTTATCACTTTTTGACGAAGTCGCAACATTACCCGGAACTACAACTGAGTAAGCGGGAACTCGACCATAAAAAACTTCGCCGGTTTCGCGGTCAATAATTTTAGTTGAGCTTCCGATGTAAACTCCCATTGAAATTACTGAGCCAGTTTCGACGATAACGCCTTCGGCAATTTCACTGCGTGCGCCGATAAAACAATTATCTTCGATGATTACGGGATTGGCTTGAAGCGGTTCGAGAACGCCTCCAATTCCAGCTCCGCCCGAAATGTGGCAATTTTTTCCAATTTGAGCGCAAGAGCCGACGGTAGCCCAAGTATCAACCATCGTGCCTTCGTCGACGAAAGCTCCAAGATTGACAAAAGATGGCATTAAAACGACATTTTTAGCGATAAAAGCTGAATGACGCACAACCGCTCCGTTGAGGGCGCGAAAGCCAGCTTGACGAAAATCATTTTCACTCCAATTTGCAAATTTAAGAGCAATTTTATCAAAAAATTTAATGGCGTCGCCACTTGATTTATCAAGTTCGGAGATGTAATTATCGTTCAAGCGAAATGATAATAAAATAGCTTTTTTTAGCCATTGATTAACATGCCAAGAATTATTTATTTTCTGACAAATTCTTAAATTTCCAGAATCGAGTTTATTCATGATTTCATTGACCGCATCGCGGATTTCTCCGCTAGTTTGAAAATTTATTTCTGTGCGTTTTTCAAAAGCATTTTCAATAATTTGTTCGAGATTTTTCATAATTAATTATTCCATTGAATTGAGTCATAAGAAGAGCATTTCTCGCAGGTAGCGCTCCATTTAGAAGAATTGTGTCCGCAGTTTGTACAAGAATAGTTGCTATCTTTCGGCAACATTTTTGCAATTGTGATGTTTTTAAAAAATTCGTCATTATTGCCCAAGCGCTTCTCGGTGTAGGCTAAAAGTTTGTAAAGACTGTGAGTTTTTTCATTTACAATTGCTAAATTTAAAAATTCTTTAGCGATTTGGAAAGAGCTAGCGCGATAAGCTACAAGGGCAATGGCGATATTTCCGGCGGTGACGTTCGAATTAAGAATTGCCAATTTTTTTATAGCATGAATACGATTTTTCAAAGAAGCTTTTCGATAGATCGCGCCGTAAAGTTCAGCCAAAATAATGTGCGGATTTTCTTTCCATAAATTTTTAATAATCGAAATCGCTTTAAATTTGAAGCCAAGTTTTATCCAAGCTTTTATTAAAATTTGATTGGCTGGTAAAAATTGTTCATTGTTGGAAAGTGCCATTTTAGAATATTTGATGGCGCCAAGATATTTCTTGTTTCTCAGCGCTTCTTGAGCGAGAGAAGTGTTTAAAATTATGAGATCACGTTTTTGTAATTCGTCTCCAAATTTATCCGCACCAAAATCTTTGATTAAGGATTTAATCGATTGCCAATTGCCATTTTTTTGGTAAAGTTTTAAGAGTTCTTGAGCGGTTTTTAAACTATCTTTTTTTAGAGCTAAAATTTCTTTAGCGATTGCAATCGCTTTTTGATCTTCTTGATTTTTTATGGCAATTTTTAATTTTGATTTCAGTAATAAAATTTTAGCATGTTGATTATCTTTATATTGTGAAAAATATTCTTCCGAAGCAGTAAAATCACCTTTTTCGACCGCAAATTTTGCTCCAAAAAAATTGTTCAAATTTTTATATTTAATTTGTTTTAAAAAATCTTTGTGAATTTTTTTAGCGCCTTCAAAATCATCGACCTCGAGCGCCAATAATAATTTTGATAAAGTTTCGAAACCGCGATGATGATTTGAAATAATTTGTTCAAGTTTTTTGGTGTAGCTTTTTTTGAAAAGCAATCTGAGTAATTGTGGAAATTTTATCGCTAATAATCTGGTTAAAATATAGGAAATTAATGCTACCAAAGTCAGAGAAAAAGCGCATATTAAAAGTGCGGTTAAAATATCGGTTTGAATTTCATATCCAAGCCAATTTATAACAATAGAGCCATTGTTTTCAAGTATCCACACCAAGGGGGTGGTTAAAATAAAAACTAAAAAAATATACCAAAATATTGTCAACATAATATAAAATCTAGGTTAAACTTTTTAAATATTTAATGATTTCCTTGTCGGCATTTTGAGTTTCAATCATCACGCTTAAATCCTCAAGAAATTTTTGGACAATTTTAAAATATGATTTGTCGAGAGAAAGTATTTTATCAAGCGCTTCTTGATAATTTTTTTCATAAAGCGCCAACTCGGCCTGATTAACAATGCCCTCAAGTTGCGCTGGATCAAGGTTTTTTAATTTTCGCACCACCACTAATTTTTTAAAATTATGTCGTAATTTTTCAAATAAATTAGCTTGTTCCTCATCATAATTTTCATTAATCACAACCTCCCCAGCGATTAATTTAAAAGACTCAATTAATTTTTTTTGAGTCAATAAAAGATCATGATTTTCTTTGATTATTAAAAATTTATTATGCAAAAATTCATCACTCATTGACAATAAATCATAACTTTCAATTTCGGTTTTGCAATTTTCGCCATTAAATAATTTTTCACGTAACTCAACGTAATTTATTACTAATTTGTTGAGTTTTTCTTGGCTTTTTAATTTTACAAAATCACCTTTAAAATTGCGCAATTGATTGTTGATATCTTCAATCTGAACTTGGTTTTTGATTAAAAGTTGATAAACAAATTCTGCACCCTTTTCCTTGATTTCGCTGATATTTAAATCATGAACCGTGGTTTCATTTTCAGGGTCATTTTTATATTCATCAGAAATATCAAGAATTGATTC
This sequence comes from Rickettsiales bacterium, assembly GCA_044239285.1. Taxonomy (GTDB): domain Bacteria; phylum Pseudomonadota; class Alphaproteobacteria; order Rickettsiales; family UBA1997; genus CAILUF01. The sequence continues at coordinate 3,057 of JBIIBR010000036.1, forward strand.
TTCTTTATCGTTGTCACCCTTGGTTAAAGCGGGTTTTTTGATAATAATTTCTTCTTTAATTTGTAGATTTTTATAAACCATTAAACAAATAAAACTTATTGTAATTATAAGGAATATTTTGAGTAAAATTCTATTACTTTTTTTATGCGAATTTGGCTTTACAGCTGTAGATTCGGAAGTATTTTTGTTATCTTGCGTCATAAAATTTATTTAGAACAGGATTTTTTTGAAAAATTTGAGTTTTTTTGAATCCAATTTTTTGAGCATTTTTTGCAATTTTATTGCTCAAACATATTGTGCTTGAATAATTAAAATATTCAACAAGATTATATTTTTTACACATTTTATTAAAAATTTCCAGCGAATTTTGCGAAAAAATTAAAATTTCTTCAAAGCTATTATTGATAATAAAATCTCGCAAATTTTTTGAAAAATTTTTGATCTCGGACGTTTTATAAACCTCAAAATTTTTAATTTCAAAACCTTTCTTTTGTAATTTCTTTTTAAAATCAAAACTGATTTTTTCGCCATGAAAATAATGAATTGTTTGGGGTGAAATGTTTTGAATTATTAATTTATAAAGTTCTAAGCCCGATGATTTTTTTGGATAAAAAATATTGTTATAACCAAGCTTTTTTATTTTATTAGCAGTGCTTGATCCAACCGCATAAATAGCGGTTTCTTTTGGAATATTTAATTCTTTTAAAATATAAATCGCATTGGCACTAGAAATTAAAATATTAGAAATTTTCGGCGTATTTTGCTTGATAAAATCAAGCGCCATAAAATTTTTTTTAATAGAAAAAAGTGGCTCAATAAAAACCCGATAACCCGAGATTTCAAGGGCTTCTTTAAGTTTCTTAGAGCGATTTTTGGAGCGAGTAATTAAGATATTTTTCATTAATTGATTGCCAAGTTAAAAATCAATTTGTAAAATGCGTAAACTTAAATTTAATTATTACCAATTAAAATTCAAAATCAAATGAATATTCACGAATATCAAGCAAAGGCATTGCTAAAACAATTTAATGTTGCAGTTCCCGAAGGTCATCCAGCTTTTTCAATTCCCGAAGCAGTTGAGGCTGCAAAACAACTTGAGTCCGCAGGTCATAAAGTTTTTGTGGTTAAGGCTCAAATTCACGCTGGCGGTCGCGGTAAAGCGGGTGGCGTTAAGGTTGTAAAATCAATCGAAGAAGTTAGAGAAAAAGCTTCACAAATTCTTGGAAAAGTTTTGGTTACTCATCAAACTGGACCTGAAGGCAAACAAGTCAAAAGACTATATGTTGAAGCCGGTTCAAACATCAAAAAAGAATATTATCTTTCAGCGGTTGTTGATCGCAAAACTAAAACTATAGTTTTCATGGCTTCAACAGAAGGTGGAGTCGAAATCGAAGAAGTTGCGGTTGAGCATCCAGAAAAAATTATTTCGGTAAGCATCGATCCAGCCACTGGAATTCAAGGTTGCCACGCACGTAAACTAGGTTATGGCTTGGGTTTAAAAGGCGAAACCTTGAAAAAATTTTCTAAATTAGTTTTCTCGCTTTATGAAGCTTTCGTCGCTAAAGATGCTTCGCAAATTGAAATCAATCCTTTGGTTGAAACGGCAGAAGGCGATATTATTGCTCTTGATGCTAAAATTAATTTCGACGATAATGCTTTACATCGTCACGATGACATTAAATCACTTCGCGATCTTGATGAAGAAGAAGCGCTTGAAATTGAAGCTTCAAAATATGAATTGAGCTACATTAAAATGGACGGTCAAATTGGTTGCATGGTTAATGGTGCAGGTTTGGCAATGGCAACTATGGACATCATTAAACTTTATGGCTCTTCGCCAGCTAACTTCCTCGATGTTGGCGGTGGCGCTACTCGTGAAAAAGTTACGGCAGCATTTAAAATTATTTTATCTGACGCTAATGTTAAAGGAATTTTAGTTAATATTTTTGGTGGAATTATGCGTTGCGATATTATCGCTAACGGCATTATTGAAGCTGCCAAAGAAGTGAGCTTGAGTGTTCCATTGGTAGTTCGTCTTGAAGGAACGAATGTCGATTTGGGCAAAGAAATTCTAGCTAAATCTGGATTGGCGATTATTGCCGCCAATGATTTGGGCGATGCTGCCGAAAAAATTGTAAAAGCGGTTAAAGAATATACTTTGCAAAGCTAAATTACGATTAACAATTTTAAATTTTCTTAAATTAATAAAATAAAAAATGTCAGTTCTAATCAACAAAAATACAAAAGTCATTTGCCAAGGATTTACGGGTTCGCAAGGCACTTTTCATTCCGAACAAGCAATCGCTTACGGAACAAAAATGGTTGGCGGAGTTACACCCGGAAAAGGTGGCACTAAACACCTTGAATTGCCAGTTTTCGACACGGTTTTTGATGCTCGCTTAAAAACCGATTGCAACGCTTCGGTAATTTATGTTCCGCCAGCATTCGCGGCTGATGCCATCATCGAAGCAATCGATGCCGAAATTGAATTAATTATTTGCATCACTGAAGGAATTCCTGTTCTCGACATGGTCAAAGTTAAAAAGGCTTTGAAAGGTTCAAAATCGCGCTTAGTTGGTCCAAACTGCCCTGGAGTTATTACGCCGGGAGAATGCAAAATCGGTATCATGCCTGGACATATTCACAAACGTGGAAGAATCGGAATCGTTTCACGTTCAGGTACTTTAACTTACGAAGCTGTTCACCAAACTACTAAAGTTGGACTTGGTCAAACTACATGCATCGGAATTGGTGGCGATCCAGTTAATGGCACTAATTTTATCGATTGCCTCGATATGTTTTTATCTGACGAAGAAACTCAAGCCATGATTATGATTGGCGAAATCGGCGGAACTGACGAAGAGGAAGCGGCGGAATTTTTGCGTCTCGAAGCTAAAAAAGGTCGTAAAAAACCAATGGTTGGATTTATCGCCGGCAGAACTGCACCTCCGGGACGCAGAATGGGTCACGCTGGCGCAATTATTTCTGGCGGAAAAGGTGGAGCTGAAGATAAAATTGAGGCGATGAAATCGGCCGGTATCGTTGTGGCTGAAAGCCCTTCGCTACTTGGCGAAACAATGTTTAATTTATTAAAGAAATAATTTTTTCTTAATAATTTAAACAAATAATCGTAAATAATTAATTAAAAATATTGTAAAATTTATTTTTACTTTAAAATTTTTATATTTAACTCTTTATATTAAAAAACATTAAAAAATAAAAAATTTATAGGAAAATATTTTTTATAATTATAAATATTTTAACACAACAAACAAACTAACTTTTAGGAGAAATTATGACAAATATCGACCGCAAAAAAGCCCTCGAATCGGCATTATCACAAATTGATAAACAATTCGGTAAAGGCTCGGCTATGAAATATGGCGATCGCCCGCAACTTGATATCGAAGTTATTCCAAGTGGATCATTAGCGCTTGACGTCGCACTTGGCGTTGGCGGTTATCCTCGTGGTAGAATTATTGAAATTTACGGACCAGAAAGTTCGGGTAAAACTACATTAACACTTCATGCGATTGCTGAAGCTCAAAGAGCAGGTTTATCTTGCGCTTTCGTTGACGCTGAACACGCTTTCGATCCAGCCTATGCTAAAAATTTACACATTAATCTTGACGATCTAATTATTTCGCAACCGGATAATGGTGAAGCGGCGCTTGAAATTACCGACACTTTAGTGCGTTCGGGCGCGGTTGATTTAATCGTTATCGATTCGGTGGCGGCATTAGTTCCGCAAGTTGAACTTGAAGGCGGTATGGCTGATAATCAAATGGGTTTACAAGCGCGTTTGATGAGTAAAGCTTTACGTAAACTAACTTCAACTGTTTCTAAAAGTAACTCAACGGTAATTTTCATTAACCAAATTCGTATGAAAATCGGCGTTATGTTCGGTAATCCTGAAACTACAACGGGTGGAAATGCTTTAAAATTTTACGCTTCGGTTCGTCTTGATATTCGTCGTGGCAATGCCATTAAAGATCAAGAAGAAGTTTTGGGCAATGAAACTAAAGTTAAAGTCGTAAAAAATAAAGTCGCTCCACCATTTAAAACCGCGGAGTTTGAAATAATTTACGGCGAAGGAGTTTCTAGAATTGGCGAAATTATTGATTTGGGCGTTAAGTTTGAAATCCTTGAAAAATCTGGCTCTTGGTATGCTTTCAAAGGCACTAAAATCGGACAAGGCAAAGAAAATACTAAAGCTTATTTGAAAGAAAATCCAAAAATTGCTGAAGAAATTGAAGATTTAGTTCGTGCCAAACTTGGAGTGAGTAAATCAACCAAAAAATCGGTAAAAGATGAAGAACGCGACGCTAAAATGTCGACTGCAGAAAAAAAACGCGGTAAATCTGCCGAATAAATAAATCATATTTTATTGATCACCACTCAATAAAATTGTTAATATTGAAAATTTTATTGTTTCATAAAAAAACTTATTATAAATTTATTAATAAATTAATTATTAAAATTAAAATAAGTTTTTTTTATGAATAAATTCTTCAAAATCATTCTCGCATCTTTTATTTTTTCACTCGCTTTTACCAATATTGCCAAGGCAAAGGAGCCAAAAGATAATCTCGTCAAAAAAAATATTACAAAAAATAAAATTGAAAAACCCAATGCTGTAAATGTTGAAGATAAGAAATTTTATATTGGTCTTGATGCCTCCTTTCAACATCTCAATTTAACAGCAACAAATTCAAATACCTTAGATGACGGCACAAAATTTTCACCAAAAGTAGAAGATTTTTATGAGAGGATGTCGCTAACGCCATCAATATTTGCGGGCATTGACATCGATAATCAATATAAAATTGAAACTTTTTTTATGCAAACCAATGAAAGTAAAATTAACAACAATACCGGTTTAGCAACTAACATAAATGCTCAATTAATTTCGAGTAAAAATAAAAACTCCTTTCCAATCAATACCAACTATACAATAAAAACTCAAACAATCGGTTTTGATTTCAAGCCTTATAAAAAATTAGATGGAAATCTTGTTGGCTATTTAATTTTTGGGATAAATTTTAGTAAAATTGAAATGAGACACCAAGTAGGTGTTAATATTAAACTTCCTCAATATAATTTAAATACAATAGTTTCGGCACAAGAAAAAAAATCATATAACAGAATTCTGCCCTCTATCGGTATTGGTTTGGAGTATTTTGTTATGCCCAATCTGCGCTTAAGAACACAATTTAAATATTCACATCTAATATCAAATTCCGAAAATGATAATAATAGCTCTTCGTTTGAACTTAATGGCTATTCAAATTTGAATTTTGGAACAGCCTATTATTTTTAAAAATATAGAATTTGATTAGCTTATTGCGAGAGGATTGTCATATTCATAATAAATTTTAGGTTTTTG
>JBIIBR010000038.1:0-8292 GCA_044239285.1 Rickettsiales bacterium
TCGCATTGGTCGCTGGAATGACGTCAATCCAAATATTTTACCATCGGCTCGCAATCACGCCACTCAAACCAATGACGCTAAGCAACCGCAATATATTCGTAAAGGCATGAACGGACTTCCGGCTTTGCTTTTTGATGGAATTGATGATTCTTTTTCTTATAATGGCAATTTTTTAGTTGGCTCGGATTATACGATATTTGTGGTGGAGGCGAGGAATTTTAAAGAACATGATAATTTTTTTTTAATCGGAACAGGAAGCTGTGGAACAAATTTACGTTTAGGTTATAAATCTGATACAACTATAATGAATGATCATTTTTGTCAAAGCATGAGCAAAACTATTCCAGCATATTCATCTACAATAGCAAGAATTCATAGTTTCACTTTCGCAAGCGCTTTAGGAAAATCTATATATACAAATGGTGCTGGATTAATTAGCGATCAAACAAATAAAAATCCGCTTTCAAGTTATCCTTCGTCACGAATTGGCGGAGGTGGTTACAATGGCTCAATCGCCGAAATAATATTCTACTCCCGTGCCCTAACCAACCAAGAAAGACAAGGAGTTGAAGCCTATTTATCGAAAAAATGGGGCATTAAATTAGGGTAAATATTTTTTTGAAAATGCTTTGGAGCTTCGCGTTAAAAAAAATGGTTTAAACGGCTATTTTTAGTGAAGGGCTCTTAAGAAATGATTTAGAGCACGATGGCTTTTCAAGTTTATAAAAATTTAAAATTGAGAAATTTTTTTAAACATAATTACAAATCAAAAATTAAACCTATCTCGGTTCCGTAATAAAGCCGACATTTTTCAAACCGAGTTTTTGCGCCAATGATAAAATGTGGCTAACATTGCCGAATTGGGTGTCGGAGTCAGCTCTAATATTGATTTGAGCATCGATATTTTCTTGAGAAATTTCTCGCAAATGATTTTCTAAATCCTTGATTAAAAAACTTTGTTCTTCCAAAAAATATTCGCCATTTTTGGTGATCGAAATAGTAATTGGATTTTTTTCTTGAGTGGAAATTCCGGAATCTTTGGGTAAATTAAGTTGAATTGAAGAAGTTAAAATCGGTGCTGTTATTAAGAAAATTACCAACAAAACTAACATCACATCAACAAGGGGCGTCATGTTGATTTCGCTAAGCGGAGCTTGTAAATCTTCTTTATCAAAACCGGTTTGCATTTTATAAATTTTGATTGGATAAATAAACGGTGATTTGTTCCGCCAAATGTCTTAAATTTTGAATCAAAAGTCGATTAAGACGCACAAAACTATTATAGGCTAAAACCGCGGGAATGGCGGTGGCAAGACCAATTGCGGTGGCGATTAAAGCTTCGGCGATTGGACCCGCCACAACATTCAAACCAACACTGCCTTGAATTGATATTTTGCTCAAAGCGTGATAAATTCCCCATACTGTTCCGAAGAGCCCAACAAAGGGTGCGATCGAGCCAATTGATGCCAAAATTGTTAAACCACGATCAAGCCAAAAACGAATTTCATCAAGCGTTTGCGTAAGATGCATGGTTAAAATTTCTTTTTTTGCTTCATGCGATTTATAATTTTCCAAAGTTGATTTTAAGGCACTAACTCTTTTTAATATTAAGGTGGTGGAGCCCTTGGATTGTTGATTCGATGCGATATTGTCGATATTTAAAAACCATTCTTTTTGATTAAGAATTTCTCGGCAAAAATTTTTGTAAAAACCATATTCTTTTTTTAATTTTAAGGCTTTATAAAAAATGACATACCAACTTAAAATTGACATGATGATTAGAAGAAGAAAAACCGAATTGACGATTGCATCGCCTTGTTGCCAAATGCTTGAAAGATTCATTTTAAATTATTTTGAATTCAATTGGAACGATAACTTTGGCTTGCACAAATTTGCCAAATTTTTTAGCGGGAATGAATTGCCAATTTTTAACTGCTTCAATCGCCGATTCATCGAGAAGGCTTGAGCCACTAGAGGAAATAAGCTTAACATTTAAAGCGCTACCATCTTCTTTGACCACAACTTCGAGCAAAATTTTGCCTTCAATGCCACGATCGCGTGCCACTTTGGGATAAAGCGGGGCAGGGTTGTTTAAATATTGTGCATCAAAAATTGGTTCGCTTTGAACATTATTTTTTTCAACAAAATTGTTTGATTTTGCATTTGTTGAATTGTTATTAAGAGAATTTTGTTGGATATTATTAACGATTTTTTTCTTAGAAATTTCTGAATTAAAAAGACTAACTTTTATGATTTTTTGTTGAGTAAATTGCGGTTTAAAATTTACAAAAATTGCTACTAAAATCAGCGCATGAAAAACAATTGCGAATATTGCCGGCTTTGCTTCGAAAGTATTTTTATGAGAAATTATATTTAGCACAAATTTGATTAATTATTTAATGATTGTGAAAGTTATTATCACTAAATTTATTTTTAAGTCAAATATTTTTTTAAAGCCGATTTTTTCGGTAATTTTTTCATGATTTTTTCAATTAAAAAAAATGGCAAAGCTAATAAAATACGAATTATAACATAAAAAATAATTGGAAAAATAATGCGTCCATGATTTTTTTCGATTCCGACAATTATTTTTCGTGAAGCCATATCCGCGTTCATCAAAAATGGCATATAAAAATTATTAATCGCCGTCATCGGAGTTTTAATATATCCGGGGCAAACAACGTTAATTTTTATCCCAAATTGTGCTAAATTTACGCGCAAAGATTCGCCATAAATTCTAACGGCGGATTTACTAGCGCTGTAGGCTGGAGAGCTTGGTAAAGAAACGAAACCTGCCAATGAAGAAATGATGGCAATTTGCCCGCTTTTTCTTAAAACCATTTTTTCGATTACGGGTTGAACAATGTTTAAAACGCCATAAAGATTGGTGTCAAAAATTTCTTTAATTTGGTCAAAACTTTCGGTACCTTGGGCGGTGCCACCTGAAATTCCAGCGTTGGCAATCACTAAATCGAGGGCAAAATTTTCTTCAATTTCGGCAATATATTTTTGCGATGCAATTTCGTCTTTGACATCCAAAATTTTTAAGTAAATATTGGCATTTGAATTTTGACAAAGATTTTTAGTTTCTTGTAAATTTTCAAAATTACGGGCACATAAAAATAAATTTTGAGTTTTTTTTGAAAATTCGATAGCGAGTGCGCGACCTAGACCAGAGCTAGCTCCCGTAATTAAAACATTTTTAAATTTTGACATAATGAAGAAAAATTTTCAATTTATTTCCTTTGAAGGAATTGAGGGTTGCGGAAAGTCAACCCAAGCCAAAAGACTTTATGAATATTTTTTATCAAAGCAAATAGATTGTTTGCTTACTCGCGAGCCCGGTGGATCGTTGGCGGGTGAGAAAATTCGTGAAATTTTGCTCGATGAAAATATTGAAAAACTTTCCGCCAAAAGTGAATTATTATTAAATTTTTCGGCGCGAATTGAGCATGTTGAAAAAGTTATTAAACCGGCTTTACAAAATGGAAAAATTGTAATTTGCGATCGTTTTGTCGATTCAACTTTTGCCTATCAGGGAAGCGCTATGGGCTTGGATTCAAAGCTGATTGAACAAGTTCAAAAAATTGCGATTGGAGATTTTTTGCCCGACGTAACTTTCTTGATTGACGTGGAGGTTGACGAGGCTTTTGCTAGAATTTCTGCTCGCGGAAATAATAATCGTTACGAAAAACTTGGCAATGAATTTCATCAAAAAGTTTATGATGGATTTTTTGAGTTGGCGAAAAAAAATTCACGAATTAATATAGTTGATGGAAGGCAAAATCAACAACAAGTTTTTCAAAAAATTTTAAATATTATTAATCAAAATTAATTTCTTTTATGAATAAAAAAAATAAAATTGCATTAATTGGTGCAGGCAATATTGGCGGAACTCTAGCCCATTTGGCAAGTTTAAAAAATTTAGGCGATGTTGTGTTGGTCGATGTCAATGATGGCGTTGCAAAAGGCAAAGCGCTTGATATATCGCAATCTTCGGCGGTCGAAGGTTTTAGTGCCGAAATTTCAGCGGGAAATGATTTTTCTTTAATCGAAAATTCTGATGTTGTGATTGTGACGGCGGGAATCGCCCGTAAACCCGGAATGAGTCGCGATGATTTGCTCGCAACCAACACTTCAATTATCAAATCGGTTGGCGAAAATATCAAAAAATTTGCGCCAAATGCTTTTGTAATTGTGATAACAAATCCGCTTGACGCCATGGTTTATGTCATGCAAAAAGTTTCAGGTTTGCCGAAAAATAAAGTGGTTGGAATGGCTGGCGTTCTTGATTCCTCAAGAATGTCATATTTTTTATCGCAAGAATTTAACGTCTCGATTGACAATGTTCATTCTTGTGTTTTGGGTGGTCACGGCGATACGATGGTGCCTTTAATACGTTATTCAACAATCGCTGGAATTCCAATTCCCGACATGCTTAAAATGGGTTTTTCTTCAACGCAAAAAATTGCCGAAATTGTGCAAAGAACTCGTGATGGCGGTGCCGAAATTGTAAAATTACTTGGAAGCGGATCAGCCTTTTATGCGCCAGCATCCTCGGCTTTAGAAATGGCAGAAAGTTATTTATTCGATAAAAGAAAAATTTTGCCAATTGCCGCTAGCTTACAAGGCGAATATGGTTTGAAAGATTTATATATCGGAGTGCCAGCAATAATTGGTAAAAATGGCGTTGAAAAAATCATTGAATTGCAATTAAATGCCGAAGAAAAAACTATGTTTGATAATTCGGTTGAAGCAGTCAAGAAGCTTGTCGCCGAAATAAAATTATAAAATATTTTTTAATAATTATTGCAACCAGAAATGCCCGACATAAAAATACAATTTGGCAGACTTAAATTTGTTTTTTTTCTGATAGTTTTCATTTTTTTGATGATAATTTATCGAATGTTTTTTGTGATTCTTACGCAAGATAGAGCGAGTATAAAAAATATTTACGAGTCGAGAAAAAACGTGAGAAGAGCTGATATATATGATCGAAATGGCGTTCTGGTTGCAACTGATTTAAAAACTAAATCACTTTATGTGAGTTCGGTTTTAATTCGTGATGCAAAATATGTTGCCAGCTCTTTGGCAAAAAGTTTTCCCGATTTGGATTATGAAGAAGTTTTAAAAAAAATCACTGATGGAAAAAATAGTAAACATTGGATTTTGATTCGCAGAAATCTTACTCCTTCCCAAGTCGAGACCGTTGAGAATTTACAAATCGCCGGATTAATTTTTGAAGATGATTTAATCCGAGTTTATCCGCAAAAATCAATCGCCAGCCATTATGTTGGCTTCGTCGACCTCGACAGAAAAGGTTTGTCGGGCATTGAAATGCAATATGATCGAAGATTAATGACTAGTCAAAATCTTTATTTGGCGATGGATGTTCGTATTCAAGATATTTTATTTGATGAATTAATTAAAGCGAAAGAAGAGTTCCGCGCCAAGGCGGCATCGGGGATTGTTATGAATGTAAATAATGGTGAAATTTTGGCGATGGCATCGATTCCATCTTTCGACGCAAATCTCCAAAGCGAAGCTTTACCAGAACAAAGATTTAACATGGTGACGGGCGGATCTTATGAGCTCGGATCGGTTATGAAAATTTTCACTAACGCCGCCGCTTTTGAGCATAATTTAATCAATATGGAAGATGTTTATTCGATAAATGAGCCAATAAAATATGGTAGATTTTCGATTAAAGATCACGATAAATATGGTGACCAAATGACGGTTAAAGAAATTTTTTCGAAGAGCTCAAACATTGGCACAGTTAAGATCGCCGAAAAATTAGGAATTTACAATCAAAAAGAATTTTTATCAAAATTTGGTTTTTTAAAAAAAGTTGAAGCTGAATTTCCTGGGCTCGGCAGAACAATTTTCCCAAAAAATTGGCGCGAAATAAATTTATTCACTATTTCTTACGGACATGGCATTGCTTCAACCCCGCTTCATTTGGCGATGGCAACTTCAGCGATTACCAATGGCGGTTATTTATATAAACCATCTTTTTTAAAACTCGAAAAAGATCCCGAGCAACCAAAAAAATTAATTAAAGATGAGACGGTAAATAAAATGCGTGAAATGATGCGCGCCGTTGTAGAAGAAGGCACGGGAAAATATGCCAATATTGATGGCTATGAAGTTGGTGGCAAAACGGGAACCGCAGATCGTGCCGAATATGGTAGCTATAATGAAGGTCAAACCTTAGCTTCTTTTGTTGGAGTTTTTCCGATTTCTGAACCAAAATATTTAGTTTATGTGGTCTTTGATCGACCAAATTATACATTCAATACGGCAGGCATGGTTGCTGCTCCCGCGGCCGGAAGAGTTATAAAAAATATTGCCCCACTTTTATCAATAAAGGTTAGAAATTTTATAAAAAATTAATTGGAAATATCGAAGCTCGCTTTTGCTAAAAATATTCCGCAGGAAATTGCTAAATTTAATGACCTTTGATTATTTTTCATTTTAATTAAAATTTTATGATGGGCTTTGGAATGAATAAAATCAGGCACCCCGGCACTTTCTTTCCCAAATAAAATAAAATCATTATCTTGAAATTTAAATTCTTGAACATCTTGGAAACCCTTGGTTGAAGCCAGTATAAGGCGATTATTTTTATTCAAAATATTTTCATCGTAAAAACTTTCAAAAGATGAGTGACGAAAGATTTTAACTGAATCAATATAATCCATCGCTGATCTTTTTATTCTTTGTAAGTCAAAAGGGAAACCAAGCGGTTCTATTACGTGAAACTCAGCATTAAAGCATGCGCAACAGCGAATTATAGTGCCAACATTTCCTGCTATTTCTGGTTGAAATAAAACAATTTTTAACATTTTGCAAAATTGATGTTTATTTTTAAAATTAGTTTTTTTATATTTTTGTTTACAATTTTAAATTTACAACTTATTAAAGTTTGTTTGATATTATTTTTTCGATAGTTTAGTCTATTTTTTTGATATAACAATTTTATACATTTTATATCATTTTTTTTGCAAATTAATTTTATATTTTTATTTTGATGTCAGAGAAAGTCAAAATCGTTTTCATAGAAAAAGGGGAAACAAAAGAATTCGAAGTTCCTGTTGGAATTTCTGTATTAGAAGTTGCCCATAGCAACAATATTAATCTTGAAGGAGCCTGCGAAGGTTCGCTAGCTTGCTCAACATGCCACGTCGTGGTTGATAAAAAATTTTATGATAGATTAAGCCCGCCTTCTGAGGACGAAGAGGATATGCTTGATTTAGCTTTTGGTTTAACTCCAACTTCAAGGTTGGGATGCCAAATAATAATGACCAAAGAGTTAGATGGGCTTACTTTAATAGTGCCTGACGAAACTCGCAATATTTCAATAAACAATTAAAATAAACTCAAAAATTATGAAAAAAGGTTTAATAATTAAATTAGCAATTGTTTTGGTAGTTTTAGTGCTCTCATATTGCGTATTTTGGTTTTACAAAGCTGGTCAATCAGAAAAACAAATTAACAAATTTATTGCGGATAATTCTGCAAACATTTCGGCTGGAGAGATATCTGTAACAGGCTTCCCCATTGGTCAAAAAATCGTTTTATCTGATTTAAAAATTACAGTTCCGGTCAATTTGGTTGCTAAAAGACAAATAATTATCAAACAACTTGAGGCAACTTCTGGAATATTTTCTAATGATTTCATGGTCAACTTGGTTGATGCCGTAAAAATTCAAGATCTTGAAAATTCAGGAGATGTTTTTGATGTTGAATTTACAGGCAAGCCAGAAATAATGGTTTCTTTATTTGGAGGCTCAATTGCTAAATTACAATATAACGATTCGGGATTTAAAATTCTTGACGCTGAAAAAAATGTTGTAAATTCTTCTTTGGGTCTTTCTATTTTGTCAGAAAATTCAGTTGATGAAGCTGATAAACGCATCAACAAAATTAACATTTCTTTCAAAGAATTAGAAGGTTATGCAGTTATTGATTTTTACAAAAATGTTTTAGAGAAAAAAGTTATTGAAGGAATTAAAACTGAAGAAATTAAAGTTAATGTTGCGCCAGTGATTGATCAAGCCAATATGCAACAATTTACCACTCCACTTTCTCAAGATCAAGTCTTGGCAATGCAAAATAATATTCCGGGACAACCACCGGTTGTTATGCCGCTACCAGATCCATCAGCCGTCGTTCCCGCTCCTGTGGCTCAAATTCCTAATGGTCAAAATCCTTCGGCCCCAATTATGGTTAATGAAGCGATTAATAATGCTGGCGGTCAAGCCCCCGATGCTAATCTGGCTCAGGTTG
>JBIIBR010000040.1:0-8265 GCA_044239285.1 Rickettsiales bacterium
AAACTAAGAAAAATGGCAAAATTTATGAATTTTTGGCGATTTTTTGTAGGAAAGCTAAACGTATAAATTTTGGTATGCATGCCTGCGATATTGCGGTGTCTATTTGAACTGCGAAAAAAAAGTTTGCAAATCTTTAAAGCGCGGGGTGAGATGGTGTTCATAAATTTTTTTACAAAAAATTTAATCTCTTACAATTTTTAAGATTTTTCTAAGCGAAACTTTGGTTTCGCTAAGAAAAATTACAAAAATTGTACTCGCCTTGCAGGCGAGTTGCAAGTCGCCTTTTTCGCTAAACTCACTTCGTTCGTTAAGCTCAAAGACGGCTTCTTGTGATTCGTAAATCCTCTTATCGGATTTGCTCACGCTTTCTTTTATGCGGACAGGGTTCGATTACTTGAGGCTAAAGCCTCACGTTGCAAACGCTTATTTTTCTAAATTCGCTATCGCTCATTTAAGAAAAATTAAAGCTTTTTGTACTCGCCTTCGGCGAGTTGAAATCTTCAAGATTTTCAAACTCACACTGTCTGCAATGCGGACAGGGTTCGATTACTCGCCTTGCAGGCGAGTTGCAGATCGCAATATTTTTGTAAACTCGCAAGCTCGTTAACAAAAATTATTACTCCTGTCGAACTCACGAACCGTGAGTAACGAACTCACACTGTCTGCCAATAAAAAAGGCTCCCCGAAGGGAGCCTTTTTTATTGGCGGTGGATGGGGGTTAGTTTGCGAAATTGGTCGCACTTTTTTGGAATCAGTAAAATCAAGGCTCCAAAGCCACTTTCATCCATACCAAAAAGTTCGATAAAAATCAGATGCCTTCATCTCATATACTTTGCGAAATTTCGTAAGGATTTTTGCCGTGAGTTTTTAGCCTTTTTCAATTGGATATAATTGGACATTTTTGTGGACATCGAGTGAGTTTTGCGAAAATTGTGTCATAGTAGCAAAATTGCAAAAATCGCAATTTTGCTACTATGACATGCGTTGATTTTTGCCTTTGAAAATTTTTAGTGCATTACCCTTGTAAATTTTTGGCTAAATTACTACATTTAGTAGGTGCTTTTGCATAAAGCATATTAAATATAGTTCTTAGTAAAATTTATTTTGGTCATGACTAAAAAATCAATTGAGTGCCACGCACAGGTGCTTGAACAGCCTGGTGACGAAACTTTGCTTTATAAGATAATTCCTTCGGAATATGTATTTGATACCTTGCAGAAAGGCTATCTTCACTTTACTAGAGTCGACAAATATCAGGATGACAAAAAAGATTCCGATCAACCACCGGCAGACCTAGAAATAAATCAAAAAATTACCTTTCAAAAATTTCCCGATATCAGTCTCGCCGATTCATATCGTAGACATAGAGAAACTTCATATGCCTCCTGCTTTTCTATAATTCCGCCGAGCCAGAATCACTGGATAAGGTATGGTGGGAAAAACCCAGGCAAAGCCATTTGCATAGTTTTCCACTTTGGAAATTTAAGAACCTTTTTAAACCAAAAATTTATTGAAGCAAAAGTGGTGACAACTAATGGTCAAATTTTGCATGACTTTGTTCCAGCTGGAGTTGTTGCAGAAAGTGAGGAGATTCTATCTCAAACTAACATACAGCTTTTTCACTTGAATTACGGATTGGTAAAATACGGAAATTTTAAGAACGACATACTATTTCCTAATGTCAGGCCTAACCCGATTGAATACGCTTTTTTTAAAGATGAGGAATATCGGCCAGAAAAAGAGCTAAGAGTTTTATTTTCACATAATGCTGCGATAGGAAAAGCCGTTTTGTCAAACGGGGAGATGTTTAATTTTCCTGAATCGCTTCAATTTGAATTTAATTTTGATCAGGCTTTACAAGTTGGAGCGGTAGCTAATTTTGAATTATTCAATCAAGGTTTTGCCGATGAATTTGCTAGGAATATAGGTGATAAGAAATTGAAATTTGAGAGTGTATGAGCCGCAGATGTATATTTTGTGACAATTTAATAATACAAAAAGGTTGTCCGGAATCGAATGATTCTTTAGAGCATATTATTCTTAATGCCATCGGTGGCATGAAAAAGGTTCGAGGGTTTATCTGTATAAAATGTAATTCTAATTATGGTTATGAATCAGATCAGGAATTGGCAAAAGCACTAAATTTATGGTGCGTTATTTTTGGGATAAAAAGAGATCGAAATGAAGTGCGACCTGAAATCATTAAAACGACTAAAGGAGAGCAGTATAGATTACATCCAGATGGTCGTCTTGAAGAAGTTCATATAAAATTTACGAAAGAGGAAATAGAAGGAGTATTAAAGAAGATATCGATTAGCGCCAGAAATGAAAAGGAGGCGCAAAAGAAAATTGAAGAATTAAGAAAAAAATATCCAAAGATGCAGATGGATGAAATGGTAAATATGCGTTCTTACCTAGAAAATCCCGTAAAATACGACATAGATTTGAATCTTTCCAAAACAGGTGCTTCTGTTATCAAATCGCTTATTACTTTGATGGCTGGAGCAGATAAATCTTTAGAATTTTGTCAGAAAATAATTGATGGAATTAAGACAAAAGAGCCCCCTAAGGTCCTACCTAATATTTGGTTTTTTTACGAAAACGATATTGTAAAGAATCGTTCAAATGAGCAGATTTTTCACTGTGTTTCTGTTTATGGAGATTCCAAAAATTCTAAAATTATTGGCTACGTAGAATATTTTAGTTTTTGGAGAGCAGCTGTAATACTTTCGGAAGATTATAGTGGTGAGGAATTTTCAGAAACTTATGCCATAGATCCTAAATCTGGTTTAGAGATCAATCTTGATGTGGATCTAAAGTCAAATACCTCGCAAATAGTAGATGTAGTAAGTAACCGAAAGATTAATGACTTAATATTGAAAGAGGCTTTGGTGAATTTGATGAAAAAAGCCAGAAAAGCTGATTACGAAAATCAGGTAAAAATAATTTCGAAAGATATAGATGAGAAAGCTAAAAACTTAAGATTCACTAATCCCAATCCGCCTGATGAAGACTTAATGAAAATTGCTAATTACGGTGCAAATGAGTTTGTATCTATGCTCCAGCGAGGTGGTTTCATAAAGTGATTTTCTAAACTAAAATTAAATAAGAATATGATTCACGCCGATATAAAAAATTACCTACAGCAACTAGATCAAGAGCAGTCAATTTCTGCTGACTATAATGAAGAACATAAAATATCTGAAAATCTAAGAAAAATTTCAGGATCTATTTTAGAGAAAGAGCCAAATTATCAAAAAACTTCTTTTGAAGTAGCTGAACAAATGGCCTTTGACTACATGGCAGCATATCCTGGAAAAAATGATAGTGGTTGGGGAACCTACTACGGTCCAATGTTTGTAGGACAAAATAAACAAGGTGAAGTAGTTGAATACCCTAGTATAAGCAACCTCAATAAGGAAATTATAAGTTATTGGGCAAAGCGTGCGAAAGAATCAAAAAATCTTATTTTATCCTCCAGATATGCTGATCTCGTTATTGATTTCTCCGAGAAAGTTCTTGGTCAAAAAGCTAATGTAGAACTAGTTAGAATAGTGATAGATTCTAACATGGAAATTTGTGAGAAGCTTCTGTCTCATCCGATTGATTGTAAAACCAAGCTCAAAAGAGCATTGAATTTAGCTCTACTAATCAATGATCAAGCAAGGCTTACTAAATTAAAGAACTCCATAGTCGCGTTGGAAAAAGCGGTTGGAGAAGATGATAAACATGGTTTATGGGGATTCGCGTTTAAGTGGCTTGTTCTAGAGTTCAGTAAAAAGATTTCTCTTAGCAAACAAGAGCTAATTGATCTGATTCAAAATTTAGAATCTAGATTAATAAAGGTCAGCAATGATCCCTGGTTAACTGAATATTTAGTTTCACTTCTTGCTGAGTATTACGCAGGCCAGAAAGACGAATCAAATTTATTGCGTGTTTTAGAAATTTTTGAAAAGTCTTTAAAATCAAATGAAAGAACAAACTCTGATGCACTTTTAAAAAGTCATGCCTATGAAAAAATGCATGAGATCTATCTCAAATATCAAGATAAGGGTTTTAAATTAGTCAAGAATGCTGCCGACAGAATTTCAGGAGAAGTAGGACAGTTAGATTTAGACTGGGATAAGTCATTAAAAGAAGTTTCGACTTCAATAGAAATTAAGAAGGATGAGATTGACGCTTTTCTAAGAGGAATTTTTGCAAAAGATAAGAACTTAGAATCAATTATAGGTAGAATGACTATCAATCTTTTACCTAAGCAAGAATCAGCCAAACAGAACCTTAACAATATTGCCAAAACCAATCCTTTAACTTTTTTATTTTCTTCATCGATTATTTCTGAAGACGGAGTGTTGATTGGGAAGATTAATTCATTTGAAGAAGATTATGATAAACATTTTCAGAGGCATTTCTCTCAACATCTTCACTTTGGCTCAATTTTTCTTTCTTTGGCAACTGACGAATTAAAGAAACAAATTTCCAAACAAAAAATTACAGAATATTTGTTAGATTCAGTAATTTTTGGTAGCGACAATAAAGAATATATTGAACGAGCCATTTCCGCTTATTGGGATGGAGATTATATTGTTTCGTCTCACTTATTTATTCCAATTATTGAAAGTGGGATAAGGCAATTGATAAGACTTTGTGGGGGAGTAATTTTAAAACCTAATAAAATTGGTGGATATGAAAATGTGGCACTAGGTTCGCTCTTAAGAACTTATGGAAAGGAAATAAATTCTATATTTGAACAAGTTTATTCTGGTATGGGATTCTATTTCGAGTTAGTGCTAACCAATTCTTTAGGAATGAATCTAAGAGATGACTTTGCGCATGGGCTTGGCAAGAAAAAGTTTTTCTCGAAGGATGTGTCTGATAGGCTTTTTCATGTGATGTTGTGTTTGCTGCTGATAAAAAAAAGTCAGCAATAAATTCTCCAAATCTCTGTTTCACGTTCACCGCGCTTTAATCAATGTTGTCAGGGTTTCATAGGCTTCATCCAAGAAAAAATCTTCCTATTTTCTCCATTTTTCAATAATTCATCCGCACCTTCACACAACAAAAAGTTCGCAAATCGCATCTCTTGCCTAGCTAGCGATTTTCAGTTTTATTTTTATGAAATTTATTTTCGGTACGCTTCGATCTACAGCGGTCGGAGGGGGTGGGAAGGTGAGTTCGCAATAAAGTTCGCAAAAATCATCAAATAGTCTGAAGCCTTATGGCTGTAGGGCTGAAGCAGTATGGCGGACAGGGTGAGATGGCGTTCGCTTCGCTCACTTGCAATTTTTAAGATTTTTCTAAGCGAAACTTTGGTTTCGCTAAGAAAAATTACAAAAATTGTCGAACTCACGAACCGTGAGTAACGAACTCACACTTTCCACCAATAAAAAAGGCTCCCCGAAGGGAGCCTTTTTTATTGGCGGACAGGGTGAGATTCGAACTCACGGTACATTGCTGCACGGCAGTTTTCAAGACTGCTGCCTTAAACCGCTCGGCCACCTGTCCATATATGGAATGTTGTATTAGTTAGAATTAATCCATTTTTTTGGAAGAAATCTTAGATAAAGATAATTTTCTAAAATTATTTCGCAAGGCGAAATTTATAAAAAATGATTTTTGTAATTAAGAATATTAATTAAAAGCGAATGTTTTTTGACTAAAATGAATAGTTTTGAAGTAAAAAAATATTTGTGAAGAAAATAAAAAACTTTTATTTTAAATTTAGTGAAATAATAAAAAGTAGTTGATGATAATTATATTCTAACTTCAAGATTTTGTAGTTTCAAATATTCTTTTGCTTCTTGAATAGAATGAGTTTTGAAATGAAAAATTGAGGCTGCTAAAACTGCCGAGGCTCCAGATTTTAAGCCTTGCGCGAGGTGGTCTAAAGTGCCAACTCCGCCTGAGGCAATTAATGGAATATTGATGACAGAAGTGATTTTTTTGATTAAATCTAAATCATATCCCGACTTAGTGCCGTCACGGTCCATCGAGGTTAATAAAATTTCTCCCGCACCTAATTTTTGAGCTTCGATTGCCCAATTTAAGGCATCAAGCCCAGTCGCCATTGAGCCACCGCGCGTAAAAACTTCGTAATTTCCTGCAGAATTTTTTTTGACATCGATCGCCACCACTACGCATTGTGCACCGAATTTACGTGAGGCTTCGGTAATTAATTGTGGATTTTCAATCGCCGATGAGTTAATTGAAACCTTGTCTGCTCCGCATTTTAAAAGGGTTGAGAAGTCTTCGATTTTATTAACTCCACCACCAACTGTAAAGGGAATAAAACATTTTTCGGCAACTTTTTTGACCATTTCAAACATGGTCGAACGATTTTCTTTTGAAGCGTTGATGTCTAGAAAACAAAGCTCGTCAGCTCCGGCTTGATAATAAAATTGGGCTTGAGAAATTGGGTCGCCGGCATCTGCCAGATTTTCAAAATTTACACCTTTGACAACTCTGCCATCTTTAACATCAAGGCAGGGAATTATGCGGAATTTTAACATTACATCATCCTATTTAAAACGTCATTTCCCGGTTTGTCAAAAAAGCGATGACGAATTACCGCTAAAATGTGAATTACGATTAAGCCTAGAAGTGTAAAGGCAGAAAGCTCATGAACTTCAGAAAAAAATTCGGCGATTTTATAATTTGCTTCAAAAAAATTAGGCAATTCAATGGCAAAAAGTTTAACCGGATAACCAGCAAAACTTGACATTAAATAACCCGAAAATGGCGTTGTAAACATTAAAAAATATAAAGCAAAATGACCAAATTTTGCTAATTTTTTTTCGAGAGCGGAAATAGCGAAGGGTAGAGCTGGGGTGCGGGTTAAGAGGCGATTTATAATTCGTAAAAAAACTAAAATTAATACTACAACGCCAAGCGATTTATGAAGATTATAAACTTCAAGATGGTTTGGTGATTCTTTGCTTAAAAAATCACTCATATAAATTCCAAGACCAAGCAAAAAAATTATTAAAAGTGCCATGACCCAGTGCAGAATGCGAGAAGTTAAAGCGTATTTCATAGTGTTTAGGTTTAAATTCATATTGTTCTTTTTTGTTCTACAATTTCATAACATTCAATGATATCTTTTTCTTTGAGATCTTCAAAATTTTCAAAAGCGATACCACATTCGAAGCCGTTTTTAACTTCTTTAGCGTCTTCTTTGAAGCGTTTTAAGGTTTTTAAAATTCCGTCATGGATAACAACATTTTCTCGCAATAAACGAGCTTTACCATTTCTTTTAATTATACCATTGATTACAAAGCAACCTGCAATTTTTCCAATATTAGTAATTTTGAAAATTTGACGAATTTCAGCCTGACCAAGATATTCCTCACTTTTAAGCGGGGTTAATAATCCGGAGAGTAATAATTTTAAATCATCAACCAAATTATAAATGATTGAATAATAACGAATTTCAACCGATTTAGTATTTGCCAACTCTTTGGCAGAAAGATTGGCGCGAACATTGAAACCGATGATCATTGCGCCCGAAGCTGCGGAAAGACTAACGTCGCTTTCGCTGATTCCCCCCGTTGCCGAGTGAATAATTTTGATAGCAACTTCATCGGTGCTAAGTTTGGAAATCGTTCCTGCTATTGCCTCAACCGAACCGTGGACGTCACCTTTAATGATAATATTTAAATATTTTAATTTACCTTTTCCTGACTCTTTGAAAATATCAGAAATTGATTTGGCAGAATTTTTTAAAGCCTTTAATTCTTTTTCTTTGCGTAAACGATAAGAAATAATTTCACGAGCTTGACGCTCTTCATCAACTTCAACAAATTTATCGCCAGCATTTGGGGCGCTATCAAGCCCAAGAACCTCAACGGGAACTGACGGTGTGGCGGTTTTAATATTTTTACCAGTATCGTCATTCATTTTACGAATTTTACCGTAAGAAGTGCCGACAACAACCAGATCGCCAACGTCGAGAGTGCCTTTTTGTACTAGCATTGTGGCGACAACTCCGCGCGCGGGATCGACCCTAGATTCAAGGACGACGCCACTAGATTTACCACGATATGGAGCTTTGAGTTCGAGAAATTCAGCTTGAAGCAAAATTGCTTCTTCAAGCTTATCGAGATTAGTTTTAGCTTTGGCGGAAACGGAAATAAACATAACGTCTCCACCCAAATCTTCGGAAATAAGTTGGTGACTCAAAAGTTCATTTTTAACGACTTGCGGATTAGCCCCCGGTTTATCGATTTTATTGACCGCAACGATGATTGGAACATTAGCCGCTTTGGC
>JBIIBR010000041.1:0-8089 GCA_044239285.1 Rickettsiales bacterium
TACTAGTATAAGTTCCACTATTTTTGGCAGGAATTGCCGATGGAGCCACGGGAAGCTTGCCATCGATTTGCAAAGAATTATGCGAAATTCTGCCGACATGCCATAATTGCAAGAAAATTTTGCCACCTTTTTCGTGAACGGCTTTGGTTACTAATTTCCAACCCTCAACTTGTTCTTTGGAATAAATTCCCGGAGTCGCTGGATAGCCTTTGCCTTGCGGTGAAATTTGTGTTGCTTCGCTAATTATCAAACCCGCGCCCGCTCTTTGTGCGTAGTATAGCGCATTGAGTTCTTGAGGAATATCACCGGGTTGCACTGAACGCATTCTAGTCAATGGAGCCATTATTATTCTGTTTTCTAAAATGATGTCGCCGATTGTTAATTTATCAAATAAACTTGTCATGATTAAAAAATTGAGATTAAAAAAAATTATTATTTCATCTTGAAACTTAAAAAAAATTTTGTCAAAAAAAATATAATTAATAAAATTGATTTATAAAATTTTAAAACAAAATTAAAAGTCGATCAGCTTTAGAAAACTAAACTTTAAAAAACTTTTACATTTATTTTTAATTAAAATAAAATCATAAAATAATTTAACTTAAAATATTTTTATGCAATTTATAGATGAAGCCAAGATTAATATTAAATCAGGCAATGGAGGCAATGGAGCGTCGAGTTTTCGTCGTGAAAAATTTATTCAACGTGGTGGTCCCGATGGCGGAGACGGCGGACGCGGAGGAAGCGTAATTTTTCGTTGCGTCAAAAATCTCAATACTCTGATCGATTTTCGTTTCAAACAACATTTTTCCGCGCAAAATGGCGCTTCGGGTCGCGGAAGCAATCAGCACGGTCTTTCGGGCAATGATTTAGTTTTAAATGTTCCGCTCGGAACGCAAATTTTCAGCGAAGAAAGTCAAGAATTAATTGCCGATTTAATGCATGAAGATGATCAAATCGTCATTGCTAAAGGTGGACGTGGCGGACTTGGCAACTCAAATTTTAAAAGCTCAATAAATCGAGCTCCGACTCACGCGCAAAAAGGCGAAGCGGGTCAAGAATTTTGGGTTCGTTTGCAATTAAAATTGCTTTCCGATGCCGGTCTTCTTGGCATGCCCAACGCTGGCAAATCGACTTTTTTATCATGCACAACTCGAGCTAAACCAAAAATCGCTGACTATCCCTTCACTACTCTCAAGCCTCAGCTCGGCGTAGTTTATGTCGATAATAGCGAATTTGTGTTGGCGGATATTCCCGGTTTGATCGAAGGCGCTAGCGAAGGCAAAGGACTCGGCGATCGCTTCTTAAAACATATCGAAAGATGCGGAGTTTTGTTGCATCTTATTGACGCAAGCTCAGAAAATATTGTTGAAAATTATCGCGTAATTCGTCAAGAATTAGAAGGCTACAACCCCGATTTACTTAATAAATATGAGGTTATCGCGTTAAATAAAATTGATTTACTCGACTCCAAAGAATTGATAAAAAAAGTTAATCAATTAAAAAAATATTTGATTAAAAATAATAATCTTGAACCGAAAATTTTTAAAATTTCAGCGGTGACGCAAAAAGGCATCGAAGAAGTTTTGCGTGAATTATTCGAAAATATAAAATTATATCGTCAACAGAAAAATGAAGAATAAAAATACCGCACTCATTACTGGCGCAAGCCAAAGAATTGGCAAAGAAATGGCAATTTCTTTGGCAAAAAAAGGCTTTGATTTGGTTATTCATTACAACAATTCTAAAGAACAAGCGACACAATTAATTCAAGAATTAAAAAAAGATTATAACATTGACGGCGCCACGATTGACGGCGATTTAAGCGATAAATCTTCGACACAAAAAATCGCCGATTTTATGTTCAAAAATTTTCCAAATTGGAATTTATTGATAAATAATAGTTCGATTTTTCATAAATCAAATTTTTTAGATGATTTAGATGAAGAATTTGAAAAAAATTTAAACATTCACCTAACCTCACCGCTTTATTTAAGCCACTTTTTCGCTAAAAATGTCATTGCTAAAAAAATAAAAAATGCCCAAATAATTAACATGCTCGATAAAAATATCGCCCGCATCGACACCATAAATTTTTATTATTTATTATCGAAAAAATTTCTCGCCGAATTTACCAAAATGTTAGCACTTGAAGTAGCTCCGCATATTAGGGTAAATGGCATCGCGCCTGGATATGTTTTACCAGAAGTCGATGTTAGTGCCGAATATGTTAAAAAAATTCCCAAACTTATCCCGCTCCAAAAAATTGGCGACACCAAAAACATCGTGCAAACTCTTGAATTTTTACTCGAAAATGATTTTGTGAATGGACAAATTTTATCAATCGACGGCGGGGCGTCATTAAATCATGCCGGATAATTCAAACCTTTTTCCAATCGCTATTTTCGCAGGTCGCGGACAATTACCAAAAATTTTAATCGATGATTGCTTGAAGAGAAATCGTCGCTTTGTTTTGTTTTTATTACTCGGCGAAGAATACAATATAGACTACTCACAGTTCAATCCAACCATAATTGGTTATGGTGAAGTTGAAAAATTTCTTAAAATAATTCATAATGAAAAAATTAATCATTTAGTTTTTATCGGAGCCGTCACCAAGCCAAATTTTTCCAGTTTAAAAGTTGATAAAAAAGGAGCGATTTTACTTACCAAAATTATCGCCAACAAAATTTTAGGAGACGATGCCGTTCTTCGCACTGTAATTAATTTTTTTGAAAAAGAAGGTTTGAAAATTTTACGTATTGACGAACTTCTTGATTGCATTATTTCAACCAAAACTACCATCACCAAAATCATCCCCTCGCCTCAAAATTTTATCGATATTGAAATTGGCTCCAAAGCCATTCGTCATTTTTCGCGTTTTGATGTTGGACAAAGTTTAGTGGTTTCGCAAAAACAAATTATCGCGGTCGAGGCGGTTGAAGGAACCGACTCAATGATTGAAAGATGCAAAAATTTAAATATTGATTACGCCAAAAATGCGGTTTTGATTAAAATGAAAAAAAGCGGACAAACCACCAAGGCAGATTTACCAACGATTGGTGTCAATACTGTTGAAAAATGTCATCAATCAAATATTATTGGCATTGCGATTCAAGCCAACACTACCTTGGTTCTCGACAAAGAAAATATTATAAAAAAAGCCGATGAACTTGGCTTATTTATCACCGTTATTAAATGAAAATACCAACAAATAATTTAAAAATTTTTGAAAATTTACCGCCGGAAGTTTTAAAAATATTTGCTATATTTGGTGAAAATATCCGCTTGGTTGGCGGTTCGGTGCGCGATTTAATTTTAGCAAAAAAAATCAATGATTATGATTTTGCTTGCAAATTTTTGCCCGAAAAAATTGAAGAAATTCTTCAAGAAAATAACATAAAATCAATTCCGACCGGCTTAAAATATGGCACCATAACCGCGGTAATCAATCATAAAAATTTTCAAATTACCACTTTAAGAAAAGATGAAAATCAAAAAGGTCGAGATTGCGATGTAAATTTTGTGGAAGATTTTTATGAAGATGCCAAGCGTCGCGATTTTACCATTAACGCCCTTTACCTTGATTCTCTAGGCGAAATTCATGATTATTTTAACGGCATCGATGATTTAAAAAATCGTAAAGTTCGTTTTATTCTCGATCCAAAAACTCGTATTCAAGAAGATTATTTACGAATTTTACGCTTCCTTCGTTTTTCTTGCGACTATACGAATGAGTTTGATAATGAAGGCTTGGAAGCTTGTTTGCACTTTAAAAATTCTTTAGAAAAACTTTCCAAAGAAAGAATTCGTGAAGAATTTTTAAAAATAATTTCGAGCAAAAATTCTGCACAAATTATTAATGTTTTAAATCTTTTTAAAATACAAAAAATTGATGAAATTTTATGGCATTTGAATATTGATAATGAAGGCTTTGATAAATTTTTAACTTTAGAAAAATATATCGCTAAAAATGATTTAAACCTTATAAAAATAGCAATTATTTTTCTGAATTTAAACTTGGATTTAAAAAAATTTAATAATGATTTTTGTTTGACGAAAATTGAAAAAAAATTTTTACAAAATTGTTTAAATTTTTTAAAAAAATATAATTTTAAAAACATTGAAGAAGTTGATATTAATGAGATCCTTGTAGAATATTCAAAAGATTTTGTTTTAAATTTTTTCATAATTTTTTATTGCAAAAATTTTACAAAAATTTCACAAAATCACTTGGAAAATATAATAAAATATATTACAAATCTTGAAGTTCCTAATTTTTTATTTAAAATTAGCGACTTAGAAAAGTTTGATTGCCCAAAACATAAACTTAGTTCGACTTTAAAAGCCTTGAAAATTAAGTGGGCACAAAGTAATTTTGAAATGTCTCTCGACCAATTCTTAATTGAAGTAAAAAAACTTCTTCAATAAAAATTGGCAAATAATAAATTTATTTAAAATTAATTGCTGTAAAAATGGCCACTTCGAAACAAGAGCAACTTTATAATGATATTATTGAATATTATGATTTCGCCGATAAATTAATTCAAATTGTCGAAAATAGCAAAGATGATTTGGCTGAACAACAATTTGAAATCATCGAAGAAGCAATTAGTCGCTTTGAAAAATGTGCCGATTTTTTAGCCAATAAATATATTGAATATATCAAAACTGGCGAAGCCAATGATATTTTAGAATCTACTCGCTCTTCGCTTCAAGAAATTTCTGCAAAAATTGAAGAATGTCGCAATAAAATTTTAATTTTGCACAACAAAGATTAATAGAAAATGCAAAAATTCCAAGAAGCTTTAAATAATTTTGATACTGATTTAAAAAAAGTTAATGAAATTATTTTATCTTTTAGCGTCGGCAAATCCGAGCTAATCCAAGAAATTTCTTCTCATTTAATCAATTCTGGTGGCAAAAGAATTCGTCCAATTTTGTTATTAATTTCGGCAAAATTATGCGGATCCAAAAATGATCTAAACCAACATTATCTTGCTTCCGCAGTTGAAATGATTCACAGCGCCACGCTTTTACATGACGATGTTGTCGATATGAGCGAAATTCGTCGTGGCAAAAAAACCGCCAACGCTTTGTGGGATAATAAAGCCAGCATTTTAGTCGGAGATTATTTATTCTCTTTATCATTTCAATTAATGGTTAAAAGCCAAAATTTAGCAATTCTCGATTTACTCGCCAAGACTTCATCCATCATAGCTGATGGCGAAGTTTTACAATTACAAAATTCAACCAATATTGATCTCACCGAAGAAAAATATTTTGAAATTATTTTTGGTAAAACTGCAGTTTTATTTTCAGCTTGTTGTGAAGTTGGAGCGCTCTTAAATAATCGCTCAGAAGCAGAAATTGAAGCCTTAAAATTATTCGGAAAATATTTGGGCATGGTTTTTCAAATAGTTGATGATATTCTCGATTATTCATCGGATGAAAGCACTCTGGGCAAGGATATAGGCAATGATTTTTTTGAAGGAAAAGTTACTTTACCCATAATTAAAACTTATCAGAAAGCTGATTTTGCTAATAAAAAACTTATTAACGAAATGTTCGCAAATAATTTTCAACAATCCGCAAAAAATCAAAATGATTTTACGAAAATTTGTGATTTAATAAATAAATTTGATGGCATAAATGAAGCAAAAAATATCGCCAAAAGCCTTTCAAATCAAGCTCTTGAGCAATTAGATATTTTTCCGGATAATGTTTATAAAAATTATTTATCAACTATTTTAGAATATTCGCTTCAAAGAATTTTTTAGTTATGAAAATAGGTTTTTTTAGAAAGAAATTAAAATTCCAAAAATTTTTTTTAAGTGCGTTATTGTTTTTTGTATCAGGTTTTTCTCTACATGCTCAAACCTTGGACAGCAATTTTTATAATTGGAGAATTTATGAAATTGCCGATGAAGATCCAGACTTTAAAAAATGTTATATCGTCAACAGCCCCGTATCAAGCGACACCAACGATACTTCACGCAAAAAACCTTACATTATGATTACGCGTTTTCAAAAAGATCGCGTTGAAGAAATTAGCGTCTTTGGAGGTTTTGATTTTAAAATAAGTAGCCACATCCTTTTCTTAGTCGACTCCAATCAATTTCGCTTAAAAACTAAAAGCGATTACGCTTGGGCAAAAACTCGCGCTGAAGATGTTCGTATCATTGAAACCATGCTAAAATCAAGTGCGGTAAAGATTCGAAGCGACTCCGCAATCGGCACTTATGCCATAGATGAATATAATTTAAAAGGCATCGCCAAAGCCTTCAAAAGAATGAGAGAAATTTGTAGATAAATTTTTTTATTTGTAATAAATTTTTGAATTGTCGACAATTTTATTTTGCTAAAATGAATCTTAAATTACTAAAAAAACTTAATTTTAAAATATCTTTCTCTTCTTACGCGCTGTTGTTTTGCGGATTGATGTATATCTCTTGCAATTTTTTAATTATCGATCAATTTGTTAAGTGGTTTTTACTTAAAGATAAAATTGATTATATCGGCTTGAGCGCTTTTTTCACACTCGGTTTCGCGGTTTTTTTAATATTTTTCTTACTAATTTCTCACCCAAAAACTATCAAATTTTTCTCCATAATTTTATGTATTTTAAGCACAATTTCACTATATTTTATTAAAAAATACGACGTCTCGATTGACCGCACCATGCTAATGAACGCAATATACACCGACAGTTCCGAGGTTCATTCGCTTTTATCAAAACAAATGATTATTTATTTTGTTTTTTTCACAATAATTCCAACAATTTTAATCTTAAAAACCTCAATTATTTTTCCTAAAAAATATTTTTTAAAATCACTAAAAATTATTTTAATTTGTTTAATTATTGGTCTCGGTTTTGGATTTTCTAAATATCAAACCATTCATCGCGCCGGAAATTTATCACGCAAAAAAATAATTTATACCCTAATTCCCGTCAATTATATTCGCAGTTCTTTTAGCGTTTTAATTTATTCAATGAAACCATATTTTAGCAATCGAGTCAAGGAAATAGAGGTCTCGGGCACCATTACTTCTCCCGAAGATTTAGTGGTAGTTTTGGCAATCGGCGAAACTTCGCGTCAAAAAAATTTCAGCCTTTACGGCTATGATCGCCAAACTAATCCAATTTTATCGCAAGAAAAAAATTTACATATTTTGAATGGCAAAGCACGAGTTGGCTCAACGCTTTATGCCCTACCTGAAATTTTAGTTAAAAATGACATTCCCCTGACCTCAATCACCTCTAAGCTTGGGATCAACACCGCTTGTTATGTAAATTACTCTCTTTACAACAATTGTGTAATTCCCGGCGAGATCAAAGTTGAAAATTGCAAACGCGATTTGTGTTATGATGAAGACACAATTCCATATTTGCAAAAAAATCTGAGTGAATATAAATCAGGTTCGCGTCTAATTGTTATGCATATTGGTGGCGGAAGCCATGGACCGAGTTATCACGAAAGATATCCGACTGAATTTCAAAAATTTCAACCAATTTGTAAAGATGCCGACGTCGTGAATAAATGCACCAAAGAAGAGCTTTACAACACTTTTGACAACACGATTTTATATGTGGATTATGTCGTTGGCAATATCATTAAAACACTCGATAAATCCAAAGTAAAATATGTTTTTTTCTATCTTTCCGATCATGGCGAATCGCTTCTTGAAGAGGGTAGGATTTTTCACGGAATGCCTCCGGGATTTGATTTACCGCCCGAGCAAGCACAAATTCCGCTACTCGTTAAATCTTCGATTCCAATTTCAATTAAAAAATTTGAGGAATATACACAACAGCAAGTTTTTGACACGATTCTTGATTTATTCAACATTGAAACTCAAGTCGCCGACAAGGAAAAAAGTTTTATTAAAAAATTAAATAAATCGCATGAAAAAACACAAAAAAAACAATAAATTTAAAAAATTTTTAGTAATTTTTATTATTATTTTTTCAATATTTCCAATTATTTTTTTTGTAATTCAAAAAACCCCAAAAAGCCTTGATGGTACTAGAGTAAAGCTTGTCGATAATGTCGGGCAAAATTATTTTTTTCGCGGAAGCAATCCGTTT
>JBIIBR010000042.1:0-8024 GCA_044239285.1 Rickettsiales bacterium
TTGCATCTTTATCTAATTGTTTTTTCCTTATCGTTTCCATAGAGTCTTGCGAAAAACCTTCTCCCCCAATTCCGCCTTCTCCTCTGACTCCATCCCCTCCAACGCCTCCTCCCGCAACAACTTTAGGTGGGGAACTTTTACATTTCTCATATTCTTCAAATAATTTTTTAACATCACTTTCCCATGCGGGAACTCTATCGATTGGAAATATACCCTCATGGTCTGCAATTAATGGATCCGCTCCTAACAATAACAAATAACAAACCATGCTTTTTTTAGACCTGTGGGTGTTCATTTTTTCAAAATATTTAACACTATTTAAAACCGTCCTCCCATATTCATCTTTTTCATTTATATCAAAACAACCATCAGTCGCCAAAAACAAACTTGAAAACACCGTGGGAGAACCATTCTTTGCAGATTCAAAAATATATTTAATAACATTTGAGTGATTTTTAAAAAAATCAGGATCTGATTCAATAATTTTGTTTATAAACTTTAAAGACTTATGAGAAATTGCTGATTTAATTAGACTCATATTATATAAATCTTTAAAAGAAAAATCTGAATCTATAAAAAAACCAAGTATTTTGAAAAATGAAATTTTTTTATCCTTAATTATAAAATTACTTTTTTCATTATTATCTTCATAAGCTATTTTTAAAAAAAAATCTTTTAACATTAAAGGCCCCTCTGCTTGACCAAGAAAATCATTTATAGCGTCTTTACCTTCTTTTAATATTCTCACAAAAGATTTAATTATTTTATCTTCTGACGTTTGCAGAAATTTTCTGGCAAAATCTTGCAATTCAGGATCTGTAAAATCTTCGAAATTTATGCCTTCCCTTCTCTCTCCTCCAGACCTAGAAATTGAATTTTCAACCGCTCTATAAACATCTTTTTCTTCAAAAAACTTAACAAAAACTGGATCTGTGACAATTGATTTTAGTTTTGTCATAATTTGATCTGTTATTAATTGTTTTGGTCCTTTAATAACGGGCTTTGGGCGCCTACATTCTTTAATAACGGGCTTTGGGGCCAATGCAAAAGGACGATGTGGTTGAGATGGCGCGCAAACTATAGCAATATTTTTCTCAAATTTATCCTCAAGCTCTTTCTGCTTATTCTCGAATTCATCATCAAGCTCTTTCAGTTGACTTTTCAGCTGATCTGCGAATTGACTTTCAAATTCTTCCTTAAAACGAGAAGACTCAATTTCAATTTTTGTTTCAAGATTTTTGTGTTCTTTATTAACTCTTTCAATATAAGCTCTAACTTCTTTTTCCCGGTCTATAAAATAAATTTCTTTTTCCCTTTTATCTCCATTAAGGCGCTCTTTAATTTCATTTATTTTTTTTTTAAAAGGGTTTATCTTGAAATCATAATCGGATAGAATTTTACTCTTCATTCGATCATATTCATCTAAAGTAATCCTTCTCCGCTCCGAGATTTCTTTTTTATATTCGTCATTTTGCTCTTTTGATTTTTTAACATTTTCTTCCTCTTGATCAATATCGCGAATTTCATCCCAATATTTATTAGGGATTTTTTCTGCGCCTATTAAACTATCTTGTTCCAATTTTTCCGATTGTATCTTATGAAATTCTGATATTCTATGAAAACTACCTCCCACTGCGAATAATCGCTTTTTATCTTCATCAGATTCCTCACTTAACAAACCTTGATACTCCATAGCACCAGCTTCCATTGGGACAAATGAAGCTTGACCAGGATCATCTAAAAAAAATTTATTGTCCATAGTTGATGAATTAAAACAAAATATGTCTTTTTCGAATGGAACCAAAAAAACTCTTCTTGTTTTTGAATCCTGTGCTTTTTTTCGTTTTGATAAATGTGAAGATGGTGGTTCTGAAGCATCTGGAGCTTTTCTTTTACCTTTACTTCTTCTTGCTCTATCTTGCATCTCTTGACTGTTTTGAGATATTGAACCAGCCACTTCAGATTCATTGCCTTCAAGAGGCTCAATATCTTGAAGTGCGAACGTTGGATTATGCGATGTTGGTAAAGATAACGGAGGCATAAATAAATTAATTAACTTTTTATTTATTTTTAATTAAACATAAAAAAATAATTTTTTTGTTATACTTTATTTTAGTTATATTAAAAATAATTAAATTATCAATGGAAATTATTATATAAATTACACCCATACAACCAGAACAATACGAATTAAATTTGCTTACGCAAATTTAGGCTATTTTTTAAACGCAAATAACCTCACGACCCTTGGCCCAAATCAAAAACGAAACCAACATTGATTGCTACGCATTAAATTTGCTTACGCAAATTTAGCTTTCAATTGAATCGCTTCGTCGCGAATAAATCGCGACATACGCGAAGAAAATTTTAGTTTTAGTTAAGTTTTTATTTTTCACGACCCTTGGCCCAAATCAAAAACAAAGCCGACATTAATTGAGCGTGAGACATTGTTAATCAAGGGTTTGAAGGGGGCATCGCGATAACGTCTTTGTTCAAAATTATGGCGAATTTCGAACGATAATTTTTGATTCAAGCGATAAATTAAACTGGTTTTAAATTCATTATCCAAACTATAACGATCGATAAAAAAATAACTGCGTTGATTGAGCGTAAAATTATCCCAAAATTTATAATTCAAACGCGTTGAAAGAATATAATCGACCTCACTTCCTAACTTTTTCATCACATGATTTGAAGTACTTAAATCAACCTCTAATTTATCTTTGAAAAATATATAACCAAACCCCGTTGCCGTGCGATTGTCGTAGTAAAAACTCGACATGTCGTCATAAATTGTGCGATGATAAAAAACTCCATAAAAATTACTCGATAAAATTCGTGCTTTGCTGGCGAAAGTTGCATCATAAAGCTCGGAAGTTTTTACATCATATCGTTTTTTCTTACCACTGCCAACATCGGCATATTTGACCTCATGATCAAAATTTAATTCATGAATAAAATTTGTACTTTGATAGAGATAACGCGAAGTTGCTTGATAATTTCGCGAATTATTATCGGAAGAATAATTACCCGTTAGGGATAAATATTGTTTGGCGCGACTGCCTTTATAAAATTTTTTGGTTCTCGGCGTAATAATAGACTCGCGGGTTGAACGTGATTCGATGGCAAAAGAATTTTTGATATTAAAAGAAATACACAAAAAGAATAATGCTAGAAAAACTAGCTTGGAGATAATTGACATTTGGGTTTAGAATTTGTGGTGTTGATATTGGGTTTTGGGTTTTTTTAGTGGTGTTGTAAAAAAATTAAATTAACGTGGATTGCTTGGGGCAACTGGAGCCGAAGCTGGAACTGGGGCTGGTTGAACCGGTGCATTTGGCGCTGGAACTTGAGCATTTTCAGATGGAACCGCAGGTTGTACAACTTGATTAACCGAAGCTTCAGGGCTATCTAAAGCCGGAGCATTTGGATCAATAATTTCTTCAGCGGAAATACCAATTTCACCGCTTTCATTTGACAAATCTGGCAATTCAACTTCTTGCTCATCTTGAGTTTCAAGCCAGCTCATGCGACTCTTAACTGATTCGGAATATTTTACTCCCAAGAAAAAGGAAAATATTATCAATGCAATTATAACAATTACTTCAACGGTTTTGATCATAAAAAAAATTATTAGTTAAGGTTTAAGATTATTTAAAAATAAAATTCAATTAATTTAATGCAAATGTTTTTTTAAGTTTTTGAAAAAAATTATAAAATATTTAAAATCGGATGCTCAATATAACGACGCAAAGCTTTTAAAAATTCAGCTCCGATTGCACCATCAACTACGCGGTGATCGCATGACAGAGTAACATTCATCATATGTCCAATTTTAATTTGTCCATGTTCAACAATTGGTTTTTCAACCGCACGCGCCACCGCTAAAATACAGCTTTGCGGAGGATTAACGATCGCCGAAAAATTATCAATTCCAAACATTCCCAAATTAGAAATACTAAAAGTTCCGCCTTGAAATTCTTCGGGCGCAAGTTTGCCCTCGCGAGCTTTTTTAGCAAGTTGTTTCGATTCTTTAGAAATAGCTTGAATCGATTTTTGATCAGCATTTTTAATGATTGGCGTAATCAGCCCGCCATCAATCGCCACCGCCATCGAAATATCAACATTATTGTAAATTAAAATCGCCTCGTCGCTCCAAGACGAATTGGCTTCCGGCACTTTTTGCAAAGCCATCGCCGTCGCTTTAATTATTAAATCATTGACCGAAATTTTGTAAGACGGATTGCCATTCTCATCAAGCTCGGCGACCTCATTTAAAGCATGTCTTAATTCATTTAATTTATCGATTTTAAACTCGCAAGATAAATAAAAATGCGGAACATTTTGTTTAGATTCGAGCAATCTTTTGGCGATAACTTTGCGCACATTATTATTTTTAACCGCATAAAATTCTTGCGGATTGCGATGAACAACGCCTTGACGCGATCCGCCATTTTTGACAAATCCCAAAACATCATCTTTGATGATTCTTCCACGCGGTCCCGAACCAGAAATTTGTGATAAAATAACGCCCTCTTCTTTGGCGATTCTTTTAGCGAGCGGACTAGCTTTCACAGGATTTGCATCGCTAGAATTTTTTGTCGAATTTTGTGTTAAATTCACTGAATTATCAACGATTGGAGCTGATTTTTTTTCTTCAACTTTTTGAACTTCTTCAACTTTTTTTGAAGCATTTGCCGACGCATAATTTTCGAGAACTTTTTTATCTTCTCCATCCTCTAAAATTAAGGCGATACAACTATTAACCGCAACATTTTCGGTGCCTTCGGCGATTAAAATTTTACCCAAAGTTCCCTCGTCAACCGCTTCAACTTCCATGGTGGCTTTATCGGTTTCGATTTCGGCGATCACTTCGCCCGCCTTAATTTTATCACCTTCTTTTTTTACCCACTTAGCAAGATTGCCTTCTTTCATAGTTGGAGAAAGTGCTGGCATTAATATTTCAATTGGCATTTTGTAATTAATTTAGTTAATTTTTGAAAAAAATTTTGCCGAAATAATATTTTTTAGCAAGTAAAAGTCTAGTTTTATTTCTAAATTAGAATCACTTGCGATTATCAAATCCGTCCCGTAAGCCCTCGGCGATGAAAACTAAAATCGTTAAAATTAAAGTGATAATTACAAAACCAGAAATTCCAAGCCAATAAGCGTTGATGTTATTTTTACCTTGAGCCAAAAGTTCTCCAAGCGATGGCGAACCTACAGGCAAGCCTAACCCAAGAAAATCGAGTGCGGTTAAAGTGGTAATTGACGACGCCAATAAAAATGGCAAATTGGCGATAATTATCGGCGAAGCGTTCGGCAAAATTTGTTTTAAAATTATGCGAAAACTCGAAGCGCCCAAGGCTTTACTCGCTAAAATATAATCGAAATTGCGTAAACGTAAAAACTCGGCGCGAACATAAGAAACGACGCCGAGCCAGCTAAATAAAAGCATCAAAATTAATAATGTTAAAAAACTTGGAGCGATTATTGATGATAAAATTATCAATAAAAACATGACGGGCAAACTCGACCAAATTTCAATAAATCTTTGAAGAAATAAATCAAGGCGTCCGCCAAAATAGCCCTGCACTGCTCCTAAAAAAATGCCGATTAATAATGAAAAAAAACTCAAAATTAAACCAAAAATTAACGAAATTCTGATGCCGTAAATTATTCGCGATAAGACATCGCGTCCTTGATCGTCAGTGCCAAGAAGGTTTGATTTTGTTGGTTTTGAAGGCGCTCGATCTTTAATCGCAAGATTAATGGTGTCGAAAGAAAATGGAATTGGTGCAAAAATTATCCAACCATTTTTATTAATTAAATTTTGCACTTCGGGATCAAGATAATCGGCACTCGTCAATAATTCGCCACCGAATTTTGTTTCAGAAATTTCTTGAAAAATCGGCACATAAAATTGATTATCAAATCTTACTAAAAGTGGTTTATTATTAGCAATAATTTCAGAAAAAAATGAAGTTATAAATAAAAAACCAAAAATCATCAGCGAATAGTAAGCTCTCTTATTTTTTTTGAATTTAATTATAAATTCTTTATTTAGCATAATAATTTTAATTTTTTATTAAAAATTTATATTTTATTTTAACATCCATTTCTTTTTAAGATATGCTTCAATATCTACAATCTCTTTTATGGTCAAATTTCTATCATAAATTATAAATTCGCCAATATCAAAATTTGCTAATTGATCGCATCCGCCATTGGCACCGTCACCATCAGAACCTAAATTAATCCAACTATTTTGAGCGTTATTAAAATTTTCGGTATGTGGCGAAAAAGAAGTTCCATTATATCTAACATAAGATCCGTCTGCAACGCCTTGTTGAGAAACATAGGTTAAATAATATGGATTATCCAAAGCAATATTGAACGCTCTAGTAACGAGTCCAACTCCGCTTGACATACTCATTATTCCGGAGCTAAATCCATTAGCATTAATCAACATTAAAAATCTATCCCAACCCCCGTTATCATTACCAAATAAAGGATCAAACACACTTGATGCATTTTTTCCATTAATTTTAAAAACGGCAAATACGGTAATTTTTGGACTTACCAAATAAGAAATATTGAGGTCAATTCTCATGCAAGCCGAATTAAATTTAAGCGCCGGTAAACCCGAAATTGAATCATAATTATATGATGGCTTAAAACTATCGTTAGTTTGATACCCTTCTAATTTATTTATTGAAAGTGGATTTATATCTTTCCATTTGGCAATTTTTTCATTCTGCGTTGGTAATTTATCAAAGGCTTGTAAAGAAACAGAATCTAGCCACAACAATAAATCTGGAACCCTTGATACTCTAGAGGAATTAGTTAAGGCTTGAGCTTTTGCTATTTTCATATCTTTATACAAATCGATACCATTTGAGATGCCGGCAATTAAGATGCCGATCACCAAAATAACCATAGAAATTTCTATCAAAGAAAAGGCTTTGTGGTTTTTGTTTTTTGTCATTTTTGATTACAAATTTTTAAGAATATTTTAGATTCTTGGTTTAGTGAGATATTTATGAATTACAATTAAATTTTTTTAAATTGGATTTTAAATTTATCCAAGTTTTATTCCCCATTTTTTCGCCAAATAGGCTTCGACTCCTTGTCTTTCTTGGTCGGTTAAATCGCGGGAGTAAAAAATTATTTCGGCGATGTAGCCCTTGAAATATCCATAACTTTCGGCATAACTACCCGAACGCCCGCCTCCAAAAGTCAAACCGAGGAAAACATTTTTTGATTTCGCGCTTCCGACGAAGGAGTAAGTAGAATTTAAATATAAATTCGGAACTTTTTCTTTATATTTCAAAGTAACTTGAATTGGCTTATTAATCGCCATGGCATTTGAAGCATTGCTTACAACATAAGGCATATAACCGCTTGCATGTTCAAATCCTGCAACAAAATTTGTACATAATGAAATTCCAGCGCCAACAGAGTTGTTGCTAGGAAAAATAACTTCACCATGTTGCGGATAAATAATATATTTTTGACCCGAAGTACCCGAGGTGCTAGATTCAATTGTTGTACAAGTAGAACTTGGAAATCCCACAACAAAAACTGTAAAATTATTAGTAATAAATTTAGTTTCCGAAGCGATATAATCATCAATTCCATCAAAAAGCAAGGCGGGAAGTCCGTTCATGCCTTTGCGAATATATTGCGGTTGGCTGGCGGAATTGGCTTGAGTGGCATGATTGCGCACTAAAGGTAAAATATTTGGATTGACGTCATTCCAGCGACCAATGCGATCTAGATCAGCGGGATTTGGCTTGTCGGTGAAGCTTGCGGTGCCTGTTGCTAAGGAATTTTCACCGGTAGTTTCAAACCACATTTCTAAATCAGGAATTCTGTTAACTCGTGAATTTTTAGTTAAATTTTGGGCGACTTTAAGACGGTAATCATCATATAAATCCACACCATTTGAGATGCCGGCAATCAAGATGCCGATGACAAGAATAACCATAGAAATTTCTATCAAAGAAAAGGCTGAATGATTT
>JBIIBR010000043.1:0-8008 GCA_044239285.1 Rickettsiales bacterium
AAAATCTTTGTTAAAAAATATTGCTAAAAAGAATAAATTTAATGAAAATAAAATTGCAAAATTGATGTTGGATAATTGTAAAATTTCAACGAAATGACAAATAAAGCAATTTTGATGATGAGATTCTTGATTATTTTTTGCGGGGATTTTTTCAAAATTATTTTGCTCGATAATTTTATTATCATTGAGCTTGAGATCATATGAATATTGGTGCAAAAGCCCAAATCCTTGGCAAAAAATTAACAAAATTGCCAAAAATTTTACAAAGAAATTACGATAATGTGTTGTAAAAAATAATTGTTTCATCAAAAGATTTGTTTTAAAAATTATTGATATATTATTAACTTGTAGAAAAAAAATACAAGCAACAAATTTTAAAATAACAAAAATGATTTTTAATTTTATTGAAAAAATTGGTAAATATACCGTCGCCAACCTTAGTAAGCTCGGAGAGGCTTCCAACTTTGCTTTTAAGGGGTTAATCCATTCTTTTATTCCGCCCTTTTATCCAAAATTATTGTTCAAACAAATTTTGCATATTGGTTATTTTTCTTTACCCGTCGTTGGCTTAACCGCCATATTTTCGGGCGCAGTTTTAGCACTTCAAAGTTATTCAGGATTCTCGCGTTTTAACGCCGAAAGCACCATTGCCACGGTGGTAGTTTTATCAATCACGCGTGAACTCGGCCCCGTTTTAGCGGGGTTAATGGTGGCGGGAAGAGTTGGCGCGTCTATGGCGGCAGAAATCGGCACTATGCGCGTTACCGAGCAAATCGACGCTTTAAAAACACTTTCAACCAATCCATTTAAATATTTGGTGGCGCCAAGAATTTTGGCAGGAATTTTAATGATGCCCTTTTTAGTTTTAGTCGCCGACATTATCGGCGTAATGGGCGGATATCTGGTAAGCGTTTATTCTCTAGGCTTCTCATCGGGTCCATATTTGGCTAGCACTTTCAAATATTTAGAAACTATCGATGTCGTTTCGGGATTAGTTAAAGCCGGATTTTTCGGATTCGTGATTAGTTCAGCGGGTTGTTATTTTGGTTATAATTCTCAGCGTGGCGCCGAAGGAGTCGGAGTTGCCACAACCAACGCCGTCGTGGCTTCATCGATATTAATTTTATTGATGAATTATGCGATTACGGGTTGGTTTTTTGGGAATTAAATTTGCTTGCTACGCATTAAATTTGCTAAAGCAAATTTAGTTCTAAGTTGAATCGCTCCACGGCGAATGAATCGCCGTATCCGCGATAAGATTTGGGTTTTGAGTTTTTGTTTTTTGTGAAAACGCTTCATCTTTTTTTTCAAAAAAGATTCGCGACTGGGATTAGCTTCGCTATTTTCCTCCATCTCTCAGGCTGTTTTTTGGGAATTAATTCCCGTTTTCTAAGATGTATATTTCGAATTTATATTAAGTGTTTTTATTTTAAAATTACATCATCTAAAATTTAAATTAACCATTATAAATTCTTCTTTTTACCAAAAGATATTTTATAAAATTATTAACCACTTAACTAAACCCAAACATGAAAAAAGAAATCATTCACTCATTGACAAAAAATTTTGAAAAATCAGCTTATAAAACTAAAGAAGGAATTGAGTTTTGGCTAGCTCGAGACTTGCAAATACTGCTTGGATATGAAAAGTGGAGCAATTTTATTGCGGTAATCGATAAAGCAAAAATATCTTGCCAAGTCAACAAACAACAGGTTCCGCATCATTTTGCCGACGCCGGGAAAATGATCGAGCTCCCTAATACCGCGACTCGCGAGCTATCTGATATAATGTTAACTCGCTATGCCTGCTATTTAATTGCACAAAATGGCGACCCCAGAAAACAAGAAATTGCCTTCGCCCAAAGTTATTTTGCCCTACAAACTAGAAGAGCTGAATTAATTGAACAAAAAATTTTAGAATCTGAAAGAGTGCAAGCGAGAAATAAACTTGCCGAAACAGAAAAAGAACTTTCAAAAGTTATATTTGAGCAAACCGGAAGTGATAAAAATTTCGCATTAATTAGAAGTAAAGGTGATCAGGCTTTATTTAGTAAAACCACGGCACAAATGAAGAAGAAATGGCGAGTTAAAGAAAATAAAGCTCTGGCTGATTTCATGCCAACAATTCTTTTAAAAGCTAAAGATTTTGCGACTGAGATTACTATTTTCAACTCAAGAGAGTATAAAATGAAAAGTGAAAATACCATTTCTAAAGAGCATATTACTAACAATAAAACAGTGCGAAATACTCTTATTTCTCGTGGCATCACCCCCGAAAATTTACCACCCGAAGAAGATGTTAAAAAGATTGAAAGAAAACTTAAAAGTGAAAAGAAAAAAACACTTAAAAATGATGATAATTTTAACAATTTTAAAGATTAAAGAAAAAGGTACCAAGTTACTTTTAATTTTGACTAATAAATAATCGATCCAATCTCCTCTCCCCGCTTACTGGGCTTACAAAACTACATTTAGAAAAAAAACTCGTCAAAACTACGGGCTGTAGCTCCCCCCTTGAGGGGGAGCAGGCTCCGATAATTTAACGGTAGTTAAATTCGCGGAGCCGTGGGGGGTCAAAACTAACAGCGACAACGGGATTAAGGTTATCTCAAAAACTAAAACAAAATCAAGAAATCGTTTTTTTAAAATTTATTTTTCATAATTTTTGCTTTGACTCGAAACCATTGATTATATTAGATTTTTTAACCCCTCTCCGCATCGCCAACAAGTTGGCTTAAGCGACTCTCCCGTAAATCAGGGGAGTGATGAAAGGGTAAGCTTTGCAAATAATCTATAAATTCCAATCTTTAGGGGCGCAAGTTATAATTAGCATTCTTGTCATTTCTGTTGGTGCAATAATTTCTAATCTTAAGCCACCAATAATAATATAAGATTTATCTTTGTTAAAGTTATGTTTAATCCATATTTTTGCCAATTTTAGATTTGATGAATATGAATTATCATTTCCAGTATCTCTATCATAATTATTAAATGGCAGTAAATTTATGATAGATTCAAAAAATGGCAGAGCCACATTGATTTTTTTATTAATCATATCAACCGCTACAGTAGCTCTTATACTTTCTACATCTACTGCGCCGTGACTAAAAGTTTGTAATTGATAATATATACAGCTAAGATTCGATGAATTGCAAAAAACCTCTTTAGTATTTATCCACAAATTTCCCTCCTCACCTCCTAACAAATTCTTTTGCGTTGTAA
The DNA here is from genome assembly GCA_044239285.1 of Rickettsiales bacterium. Taxonomy (GTDB): domain Bacteria; phylum Pseudomonadota; class Alphaproteobacteria; order Rickettsiales; family UBA1997; genus CAILUF01. The sequence continues at coordinate 3,222 of JBIIBR010000043.1, forward strand.
ATCCGTTTCTTTCAAAATTTAAATAAATATCAACAGGAATCAAGCCTATTATTTTTTGTGGCGCAGTTGTTTTTGGAATTGCTTCATTTAGATTTTTTCCTTCTTCTTGTTTGATATTTTCAGGTATTGAATTCATTAACAAAAAAAATGATAAAAAACAAATTATCAATTTTAATTTTTTATTAATGGTAAAATTATATTTTGATTGAAGAAAATTATTTATTGATTTTCCAGTTGGTGGGATAGAAATAAAGACAGTTAAAAATCCCAAAATTGATAATAGCGGACTTTCAAAAATAAGTATTAATGAGAATAATAATATCAAAACAATAAAAATCCAAATAAGTATATTTATTGAGATGTTTTTTTCCAGTTTATCAAATTCATTAAAATATGACTTTTTCATTTTTTAAAATTTTTTAATATTAAGACAAGATTTCTTATAAAAATACTCTCATTGTAATTGAGAATTTTATTAAACTTTGAATAAAATTCTTTTAATTTGATTTTAAGATTTGGCAAATCACTAATCTTTTTTATCACCCAAAAAATCCAAACTCAATGAATTAACGCAATATCTTTGGTTTTTTTTGGTGAAGTTTTCGCCATAAAAAATATGACCTAGATGCCCGCCACAATTGACGCAAAGGATTTCCGTCCTCGCGCCATCTTCATCTAAAATTTTTTGAACTGATTGATTAATTTCATCATCAAAACTCGGCCAACCGCAATGAGAATGAAATTTGTTGTCGCTAGAAAATAACGGTGCGTCGCATTGTTTGCAAACATAAATTCCTGGGGAGGAATGGTCGCAATAAATTCCCGAGAAAGGCGCTTCGGTGCCTTTCTCAATTAGAATTCTATGTTCTTGTGGTGAAAGTTTTTTTAGCATTGGATTTGATTTATATTTTACCGATGAAATCAGCTTTACCAAGCTCGACGCCTTGGTTTCTAAGGATAGAATAAGCGGTGACGAAATGGAAATAAAAATTTGGCAAAGCGAAATTTAACAAATAATCGCGACCAATAAAATTAAAATCCATACCGTGAGCGCTGTAAGAAATTTTCTTTTCGGCGCTTGAAGCAAAATGTTCGGCTTTAAAAGTTTTTAAAAAATTTACAGTTTTTTTAATTCTTTCTAAAAATTCATCGAAAGTTTTTTCATTATCAGGAAAGCTTGGAATCTCGACTGAAGCGAGTCGAGCACAAGATGCTTTAGCAAAATCGCAAGCGATTTGAATTTGTTTTGAAAGTGGCAACATGTCGGCGAATAAACGGGCATTAACAAAAACTTGTTCATCAATTTTTTTATTAACCAAATGAATTTGGGCTTTTTTTAAAACTTCAGCAAAGTTTTCAAGCTGGCGAATGTAGGTTAAAACCGAGGTTTCATAAATTGAAATTGTCATATTTTTTAAATTAAATTAAAGAAAAATTTATTTGAACACTGCGTTAAAAATATCATCGACATGTTTAGTGTGATATTTTAAATCAAAGAGTTCAGTGAGTTTTTTCTCACCTAATTTTTGCATAATTTCGGGTTCGGCTTTGAGCAATTCTAAAAAACTGGTGGCTTCTTTTGCCCAAATTTTCATAGCGTTCGATTGCACTATTTTGTAGGCGTCTTCGCGTGAAATTTCAGCTTCGTCAATTAAAGTAAGCATTACTCTTTGTGAAAAAACTAAGCCACCTAAATTTTCAAGATTGCGTTGCATATTTTGCGGATAAATCGTCAAATTTTCGATCAAATTTGCCAAACGTGTTAAGGCGAAATCAAGCGTTATGCAAGAATCGGGAGCAATCATTCTTTCAACCGATGAATGCGAAATATCGCGCTCATGCCACAAAGCGACATTTTCCATAGCGGGAACAACGGCACTGCGAACCATGCGCGCCAAGCCCGTCAAGTTTTCGCTTAAAACTGGATTGCGTTTGTGGGGCATCGCCGAACTGCCTTTTTGTCCTTTGGAAAAAAATTCTTCGACTTCCAAAACTTCAGTTCTTTGTAAGTGTCGAATCTCAATTGCGATATTTTCAATCGATGAAGCAATAACGCCGAGCGTCGCAAAAAACATGGCGTGGCGGTCTCTTGGAATCACTTGGCTTGAAGTGGTTTCTGACGTTAAATTTAATTTTTTAGCAACATATTCTTGAACTTGTGGCGAAACATTGGCGTGAGTTCCAACCGCTCCAGATATAGCGCAAACCGCAATTTCTTTTTTTGCTTTTTTTAAACGCTCGAGATTGCGTAAAAATTCGGCGTAAAAACGCGCGAGCTTTAATCCGAATGTTGTCGGTTCGGCGTGAATGCCGTGCGAACGCCCAACGCAAATAGTATTTTTATGTTCGAAAGCACGTTTTTTTAAACTTTCCAAGACTTTTTCTAAATCAGCAATTAGCAAATCGCAAGCTTGCGAAAGTTGCGAAGAAAGGCAAGTGTCGAGGACATCGGAGCTGGTCATTCCGTAATGAATAAAACGTGAATTTTCGCCCGTCAATTCCGCCAAATGCGTTAAAAATGCGATAACATCATGCTTGGTGGTTCTCTCAATTTCATCGATGCGATCGCAATCAAATTTGCCACCACTTTTTAAAAAATTATCACGAATTCTTTGAGCGGTTCCACTTGGGGCAATTTTTAGAACTTCCAAGGCTTCGAGAGCATATATTTCAATATCAAACCAGATTTGATATTTATTTTCTTGTGACCAAATTTTAGTCATTTCAGGACGTGAATAACGAAGAATCATTTGTGAATTTAAATTAAAATTTCTGACGAGATTTGTTGATATAATTCTAAGAGATTTTTTAAAAATTGGAAGGGGAAATTATGTTGTTTTCCATTTTTTAAATCGAAATATTAAAATAATTAATGGGTTTTGAATATTCAAATTAATTTAATTGAGCAAAATATTTTATTTTATGCATTTGCCATAATATGAAACTGGGGTTAATGGCTTGGCGTTGTAGTTTTCGGCAATCAGTTTAGGGAAGGTTGTGTCGAATATCTTTTCTTGTCTTGAGATAATTTCAAATTGTGGATTTAGATGATTTTCTATGCAATATTTTTTGTTTTTTAGAAGAGCTCTTAACATTTTATATTCTTCATCGCTTAACCTTGGATGATCAGCATTATTTGAGGAATTTTTATATTGTTTATAAAAATTATCGTCAACGGTGAATACGAAAAAATTATTTTCAGCGGTGGCGTGAAAAGTTATTTTGCCATATTTGAAATAATCACTATTCACGCATGCTGGCAGTAATGCCAAAATAAATAATATGGTTTTTTTAATATTATTTATTTTGGAAAACACAGGTAAATTTATGATTCATTTTTAGCATTTGAAGCATCTGTAAAATCAAATTTTTCTTTGATTCTAGAAGCTTTACCGGTTAGATTTCTTAGATAATAAAGTTTGGCTCTTCTGACAGCGCCTTGCTTTAAAACCTCTATTCCCGCTATTAAAGGCGAATATAAATTATATTTTCTTTCGACGCCAACACCAGAGCTAATTTTTCTAAGAGTGAAGGTGGCGCTATAATTGTCTTTACCTTTTGTTCTTGCGATAACAATGCCATTAAAAGCTTGTATTCTCGTGTTATCGCCTTCGGTGATTTTATATTTAACACTTAAGGTATCTCCAACTTTAAAATTGGGGATTTTGAATCCTGAGGATTCTTTGATTTTTTCGACTTGCGCTTTATTAAAATCTAAAATGATATTTTTCATATTTTTTATTAATTTATGATTTTGCAATTTGTTCAGCTTTTTCTTCGACTTGAATACGGTCAACTAATTCCATATAAGCCATAGGAGCCTTATCTCCAACTCTGAATCCATATTTTAAGATTCTAGTGTATCCACCATTTCTTGATAGAACTCTCGGTCCGATTTCTTTGAAAAGCTTTGCAACAGTTTCTTGATTGCCTATGATTGATTGGGCCAATCTTCTGTTAGCAAGATTATCTTTTTTTGAAAGATTTATTACTTTTTCAATAAATGGCTTTAATTCTTTGGCTTTTGGGAGCGTAGTTTTAATGCCTTCATTTGTGATCAATGCAATTGATAAATTTTTTAATAGAGCCTTTCTATGAGAGCTATTTCTATTTAATTTTCTACCTTTTATTCCGTGCTTCATAATTTAGTTATAATAAAATTAAAATTCTTTATTTTTTATTTTCAAAAGTTCTTCAATGTTTTTTGGAGGCCAGTTGGTGAGTTTCATACCAAAAGATAAGCCCATTGATTTAAGATTATCTTTCAACTCATTTAATGATTTTCTTCCAAAATTTGCAGTTTTTAGCATTTCAATTTCAGTTTTTACAACTAAATCTCCAACATAAATTATGTTTTCATTTTTAAGACAGTTGTATGATCTTACTGAAAGCTCAAGTTCTTCAATTGTTTTGAGTAAATTTTTATTAAATTCTGGCTCAATAACAATTTCTTTTTCAACTGGCACATCGATTTTAGAAACATCAAAATTAATAAAATTTTGCAACTGATCTTGTAAGATTTTAGCCGCAATTGCCAGAGAATCTTGTGGAGTAATAGTTCCATTGGTGTCAATTTCAATTATAAGTTTATCATAATCGGTAATTTGTCCAACGCGAGCATTTTCAACTTTATATGCAACTTTTTTTACTGGACTAAATACTGAGTCAACTTTAATTGATCCGATTGAATTATCAATTTTTTTCTCTGCATCTGGGGCGCAATATCCTCTACCATATTCAACAACTATGGTCATGTCGATTTTTGCACCTTTGCTTAATGTGCAGAT
>JBIIBR010000045.1:0-7970 GCA_044239285.1 Rickettsiales bacterium
TTTAATTCATTGCCTTCGAAAGCATTTTGAAAATTGTTAATTAAATTTTTAATTTGCGAATTTAAATTATTTTTTAGTGCTAAAATTTCATCTAAATTATTAATTTCAAAAATTTCTTCTTGCAAATCTAAAATCGCTTGGAGGGTTGAAATATCTGGCTTAATGTGGTTTTCATCATTTTCAATATCAATATTTTTTAATTGTAAAAGATGCGAAGCGCGTAAAAAATCATCACTTAAAATTTTATAGGCTTCGTTAATTAAAATTGAATGTTCGATCGAGTTAAAATCTGCCTTGTCGGGGTGAAATTGGTTTTGAAATTGATGATATTTTTGTTCAATTTCGCTTAAATCGATGGTGAATTTTGGAGCTAAATTGAAGAGTTCAAAATAATTTTTCATACATTAAAACTTTCTCCACAACCGCATCGACCTTTTTCGTTGGGATTAACAAAATCAAAGCCCGAAGACAATTCATCTTCTTTAAAAACCATCTCACTGCCAATCAAAAACATTGAGACTTTTGGATCAATAAAAATTTGAATTTCTTTGTCATTATCGTGACATAAAATTACATCATCATATTTGGAAATATTTTTGTCGGCGATGGCAAATTCAATCGTGTAGCTCAGTCCCGAACAACCGCGAGTTCGCACCGAAACACGAATGCCTTCGCAGGGCTCGGTTCTTTTACTCAAAAGTTTTTTAATTTGGGTAATCGCTTCGGGCGAAACCGTTAGATAATCAACGATCGCATTGCCAGTTTTTGAAATTTTAAAATTCATTTTAATTTTTTTTCTTTTTTATCGAGTTATGAATTATTTTTTTTATTATTGGATTCGTTAATTTCATTATTATTGTTATCGGATTCGTTATTTTTATTATTTTTCTTATTTTTATAATCCGCAATCGCCGCTTTAATCGCTTCTTCCGCAAGCACCGAGCAATGAATTTTAACGGGTGGAAGCGACAATTCTTCGGCAATTTCTTTGTTAGTAATTTTTTGTGCCTTATCGATTTCCATGCCTTTAATCCATTCGGTGGCAAGTGAGCTCGAAGCAATTGCTGAGCCACAGCCGAAGGTTTTGAATTTTGCGTCGGTGATAATACCATCATCCGAAACTTTAATTTGTAATTTCATGACGTCGCCACAGGCTGGAGCGCCGACTAAACCAGTGCCAACGCCTTTTTCATTTTTGTCGAAAGCGCCAACATTTTTGGGATTTTCGTAATGTTCTAAAAGTTCTTTTGAGTAAGCCATATTTTTTAAATTAAATTAATGTGTTTTCCAATTGATTGATTTAATGTCGATTCCTTCTTGCATCATGTCCCAAAGCGGGCTCATGGCGCGAAGTTTTTCAACTTTTTTAGTAATTAAATTTATCGCAAAATCGATTTCTTCTTCAGTTGTAAAGCGTCCGAAACCAAAGCGAATTGAGGTGTGAGCGAGTTCATCATCAACGCCCAAAGCATGTAAAACATAAGATGGTTCAAGAGATGCCGAAGTGCATGCCGAGCCCGACGAAACCGCTAAATCTTTGATTGCCATAATCATCGATTCACCTTCAATTCCAGCGAATGAGAAATTTAAATTACCCATATAACGTTGTTCTAAATCGCCATTTAGATAGACATGAGTAAGGGCGGTAATGGCATCATAAAATTTCTTACTTAATTTTTTTATGTGCAAATAATCTTTTTCCATTTCATTCAAAGCAATTTCGGAAGCAAGCCCAAGCCCAGCAATAAGTTGAGTTGGAGCCGTTCCACTGCGAATACCACGTTCTTGACCGCCACCACTAAAAATTGACTTAATGCGGACGCGAGGTTTGCGACGAATATAAATCGCCCCGACGCCTTTTGGTCCATAAATTTTATGCCCCGAAATACTCATTAAATCAATATTCATTTTTTCAACATCGAGCGGAATTTTGCCAAAAGCTTGAGCGCAATCGGTGTGAAAAAATACACCTTTTTTGCGACATAAAGCGCCGATTTCTGCAAGGGGCTGAATGACGCCGATTTCATTGTTAACCGCCATAATTGAGACCAAAGAAGTTTCATTTGTAATAGCGTTTTCAAGTTCATTCAAATCGACCAAGCCATTTTTTTGCACCGGCAAAAATGTGATTTTAAAGCCTTCTTGCTCTAAATCGCGACACGAATTAATTACACATTTATGTTCCGTCGTTAAAGTGATAATATGTTTCTTATTGGCGCTTTCATAAAATTTCGCGACGCCTTTAATGGCGATATTATTCGACTCCGTTGCTCCCGAGGTGAAGAAAATTTCTTTATCATTGGCGTTGATAAGTTTAGCGACTTGGCGACGAGCGATTTCAACGATTTCTTCGGCCTTCCAACCATAATAATGGCTTCTTGAATGCGGGTTGCCAAAATCATTTTTCATGACATCAATCATTTTGTCAATAACCCTTGGATCGATTGGGGTTGTAGATTGATAATCTAAATAAATTGGTAATTTTAAAGTCATTTTGTCCTTTATTTTTTGGTTCGTTGATAAAATTCGTTAAAAATTTTTATAAAATAATCAATTTCATTTTTAGTGGTTTGAGGCGTAAGGCTTACGCGAATCGGACCATCTAAAAATTCGTTGGAAATATTCATTGCTTGCAAAATTCTTGAGCGAGAAATTGTGCCCGAAGAGCAGGATGCTCCAGCGCTAACACAAATATTGTTAAGATCAAAATTTATTAATTGCGTTTGATTATTCACATTTGGAATTGCGTAAAAACAAGTGTTGCTAAGACGCGGAGTGTTTGAAGCGAAAATTTTTATTTTATTTTGTGTAATTTTTTTTAAATTTTCCTCTAAATAATCGCGCAAAATTGCAATTTTTTGAAAATCATTTAGATTTTTTTGAGACAAGGCGCAAGCTTCACCAAAGCCGGCAATTCCAGCAACATTAAGCGATCCAGCTCTTTTAGATTTTTGTTGTTTTCCGCCGTAAATTAATGGACGAAAATCGAGTCCTTTGCGAATTAATAAAGCGCCAACTCCTTGCGGACCATTGATTTTGTGGGCTGAAATTGAGGCGTAATCAACATTTAATTTTTCTAAATCAATTTCAATTTTACCGATCGCTTGCACAATATCGCAATGAAATAAACCAAGATTTTGATGAGTGATTTTAGCAATTTCTTCGACGGGTTGAATGGCTCCAGTTTCGTTGTTGCAAGCCATTACCGACACTAAAAAATTTTCTTTATTTTGTGGAATTTTTTTGATAAAATCATCAATATTTACAACACCATTTTCATTGCAAGAAATTTCTGAAATTTTGAGGTGAGGGGGGCGACAATTATAAACCGCAGAATGTTCGATATTTGACATTATAATTTGCGAAAAATCAGAGCCGAAAAATATTGTGTTTGTTGATTCAGTGGCGCTTGAGGTAAAAATTATTTCGTAATTTTTGGCATTAAGAAATTCATTAATTTTATTTTTAGCTTCGTCAATTATGGCATTAGCTTTGCGTCCAAGAGAATGCGTGGCTGAAGAGTTTAAGGGGTATTGCAAAACTTCATTCATTTTAGCGATTACCGCCTCTGACATTGCTGTTGTTGAATTGTAATCGAGATAAATTGGTTTCATAATTTATCAAGTGAGATTGAATTTAAATAATCGTAAATACGATTTTCAAGACCGTGCCACAAATGATGAGTTTTACATTTGGTTTTGTTATTAGTAGCAATGCAACCTTGTTTTTCTAAGGAGCAACGCGTCATTTTTATCGGTTCATCGATGGCTTTGATGATATCAGAAACGGTAATTTGCGATTTATCTTTGCTTAAAATATAGCCACCACCTGGACCTTTTATCGATTTAACAATGCCGTTTTTTTTCAGATGCGTAAAAATTTGTTCGAGGTAAGATAATGAAATATTTTGACTTTTGGCAATTTCATTCAGCGACAAAGGTTTGCACGTTTTTTGCGAGCTAATTTCGATTATCGCCATAACGGCGTAGCGTGCTTTGGTAGTCAAAATCATAATTTATTTTGTATAAAAATACTTTAATGTCCTACCATTTTAGTAAGGTATTTTTTGCTCACAAGTCTTTTTTTAAAAAAGATTGTTGGACGCTTGCAATTAAAATTGAGGGTTGATATAATTTTTTTACTTAACTTCCGTTTAGACTTTAAGTTTTTATTAACTTCATTATCGCTAAATACTTGTCAAAGCTAGTGTTTAAGCGGTTTCTCTACTAAAATTTATGACTCAAAAATCTCAAGAAACAATCAATGAACAAGAAAATATTTTTGGCCAAGAAGACTTTGCCAAACTTTTCGAAGAATATGAAAAAGATACGCAACAACTAGTTGAAGGCACCGTCGTGAAGGGTGTGGTTGTTGGAATTACCGACAAAGGTGTTGCGGTTGATATCGGTGCAAAATCAGTCGGATTCGTTGATATTGCTGAGTTTAGACGTGATGGAGAAATTGAAGAAGGTGATGTTGTCGATGTATTTTTAGAAAGATTAGAAAATAAAAGAGGCGAATTAATTATTAGCCGTGAGAACGCTCGCCGTTTAAATAATTGGAATTTCCTTAAAAATTGTCTCGAAGATAAAACTATTATTGATGGCAAAATTATTGGTCGCGTTAAAGGTGGCTACGCTGCCGATGTCAATGGCATTATTTGCTTTTTGCCAAGAAGCCAATTCGACACGGTTCTTGTAACTGACGACAGTTTTATTATTAATAAAATTGAAAAATTACAAGTTTTAAAAATTGATGAAGTGCGTGGCAACATCGTTGTTTCCAGAAGGGCAGTGCTTGAAAGTCAACGTAATATCGAAAAAGATAAAGTTCTTGCGACAATTAAAGTCGGCGATGCGATCGATGGTATCGTTAAAAATATCACCGATTATGGCGCCTTTATTGATTTTGGAAGCTTCGACGGATTGTTGCATTTAACCGACATTTCTTGGTGCAGAATTAAACATCCTTCGGAAGTTTTAAAAGTTGGACAAGAAATCAAAGTTCAAGTAATTAAATATGATGAAGCCACCAAGCGTGTGTCTTTAGGTATGAAGCAATTACAACAAAATCCTTGGGAATCTATTTCTCAACGTTATCCAGTCGGCGCAACCTTGAAAGGAAAAGTCACTAATTTAACAAGTTATGGTGCTTTCGTTGAAATCGAGCAAGGTATTGAAGGTTTAGTGCATGTTTCTGAAATGAGTTGGTTAAAAAATAACTCAATGCCTAATAAATTCATTAATGTTGGTCAAGATGTTGAGGTTATGGTTCTCGATATTAACTCGCAAAATCACCGTATCTCTTTAGGTATGAAGCAATGCGAGCAAAATCCTTGGCAAGCCTTTTCTGAAAAACATAAAGTTGGCGATGTAGTTGAAGGTGTAGTTAAAAACTTCACTGAATTCGGTTTGTTTATTGGTTTTGATAGCGGTGTTGATGGTTTAGTTCATGTTTCTGATATTTCTGAGCAAGGCTTGACTGAAGAGGCTCAAAAGAAATATAAAGCGGGAGATAAAATTAAAGTTATCGTTCTTGGAAGTAATTATGAAAAAGAAAGAATTTCTTTGGGAATTCGTCAAATTGATAATCCAAATTTCCAAGCTGAGCTTGATAAAATTACCGAAAATTCAGTGGTTTCTTGCTTAGTTATTGCAGTTAAAAAAGACTTCCTTGAAGTTGAACTTGATTCTGGTTTAAAAGCCATTATTAAACGTCTTGATTTGTCAAATAATAAACAAAATCAAAAAACTGAAAAATACGAAGTTAACGAACGTATCGAAGCTAAAGTTACCATGTTCAATAAAATTAGTGGCAAATTATTGCTTTCGATCAAAGAACTTGAAACTGACGAACGTGAATCACACTTTTATTCAGAGTCAAATAGCGGTGCTACTATAGGAAGCATTGCTGGCGACGTATTAGAGTCTTTAAAAGATAAAACTTCATAATCTTTATGAATTTTTCTGATAATTTAGGAGCGTTAATTTATCTTAAAAACAGGGTTCATAAATGGAAAAATATCGCATTTTTCTTTGCGATATTTTCCATTGCCCTGATTTTTAAAATGTTTTTTGATGTTGGATCTGATGTAATTGGAAATTCAGTTGCGCTAATTAAAGTTGAAGATGTTATTGTTGAAGATGATCACCGCAGTAAAATTTTAAAAGAAATAGCTAATGATTCATCAATTTTAGCCGTTATTGTTAGGTTAAACAGCCCAGGTGGCACAATAGTTGGCAGTGAAATATTGTTCAAAGATTTATTGAAAATTAAAACAAAAAAACCCTTAATTGTTTTGATGGATTCGGTTTCAGCTTCAGGTGCTTACATGGCATCTTTGGCTTCAGATTATGTGATTGCTCACAATGGAACCATCACGGGTTCAATTGGTGTTTTAATGGAATCGCCAGATGTTAGCGTTTTAGCAAATAAAGTTGGTGTAAAATTCAATAGCTACAAATCTTCTCCTTTAAAAGGCAGTCCTTCGATGTTTGAAAAATCAACACCAATGGTTGATAGAGTTATTAACGAATCGATTTATGATTCTTACAAATTTTTTGTTGAACTCGTTAAAGAAAGAAGGGGTGAAAAACTCAATTCTAAATTTTATAATATTATTTTTGATGGCAGAATATTCACTGGTCGCCAAGCACTTGAAATGGGTTTAGTTGATAAAGTTGGTGGTATTGAAGATGCTGAAAAATATTTGCTTTTAAATAAAATTGATGTCAATAAAATTCCCATTCAAGAAATTGAAATTGTTGAAAAAGACAATAAAATTATTGATAAATTTTTGAATATTTTGCCTTTTTATCAAGATTTAAAAGGGCGAAATAATCAGAGTAAAATCATGGCTATAATGAACTAAACGATTAGTTTTTGTAGTTTTTATTTTTTTTAAAATTAAGTGTAAATTAAATTTTAGTTTGCTATTTAATTTTAGATAACTAGCTTTGGATATCTTAGCTTTTAGAAAAGAGCTATTTTGATAAAGATAATTATCTTATTTTATTAACCAATTTGTTATTTTTATGACTAACAACAATGAGATCTTAGAAAGAGTTAAAAAAATTATTATCAACCATTTGGGAGCTGAAGAATCCAAAGTAGTTGAATCTGCAAATTTTATCGATGATTTAGGTGCTGATAGCCTTGACCAAGTCGAACTTGTTATGGCTTTTGAAGAAGAATTCGGAATTGAAATTCCTGATGAAGCTGCCGAAAAAATTGTTACCGTTGGAAATGCTGTAAAATACATTTCTGAAAATATGTAATTATTTTCTAAGCTTTATTTTAAAAGCCCCTGAAGCCTTAGGCCTCGGGGGCTTTTTAATTATTGAATTTATTTAACAATAAGATTTCTAATTTATTATATTATTAAATAAAATTTTTATTCTAAATATACTTTGTTAAAATTAATAAAATTCTAATTTCTATAATTTTAATACAATAAATTTTTAATTTAAACGCTCTTTTTTATGCTAAAAATTGTACTTCTTATTTCTGCATTAATCCTACAAAGTTGTGGAACTGTTAGCTCTATTCGTCCAACTGTTCAAAACAAACCGATTGATATTAAATCCTACAAGGCAATTGTGATAAAAGATTTTACTAACGAAGTGCCCAATCAAAAAATTAATGAAATTGCTAAAAAAGATTTTCCAGATAAAATTTTAAAGCTCGTAGAGGATTCACTTTTATTTGAATCTACAAATAGAAACAAAAAAATAAAAGATTCCTTAGTGATATCTGGTAAAATTACCGAATTCAAAGAAGGTAATGATCTTTTGAAAGCTTTGGTTGGTTTTGGAGCGGGTAGATCATCATTTTCCTCTGATGTGGATTTAATTGACGGTAATTCTAATGAAAAAATAGGAACTATTGAGGTAAGAAAAAAAAGTTGGTTTTTGGGCGGGCAAGTTGCTGTAGCTCAAACTGTTCAAGTCTTGATGGATCTTTCTATAATA
>JBIIBR010000046.1:0-7952 GCA_044239285.1 Rickettsiales bacterium
TTAGAGCAAATTTATTTGTTTCCAAAATCACCGTAATACCTCCCGGCATATATTTTTCAACGATTGCGCTCGATAAATTATCAAATATAAATATTTTTTTAGCACTTTCTAAATCTTTCAAAAAAATTGCAATTGGTTTATTTTTTTCACGATCTTTTAATTGATATAAACGTTCAACAGCCTTTGGATTTGTAGCATCAACCGCCACTCCATAAACCGTATCAGTGGCAAAACAAATTACTTTTCCTTTTTGCAAAAAGTCGATAGCGCTATCAACGGCATTGGGATTTTTTTGATCGATTACTAACATTTTAATATTGATTTTATTGGTTCAAAAGTCTTTCTATGAATATCACAAATTCCAAATTTCTCAATATTTTCTAAATGATTTTTGGTGCCATAACCATTATGTTTATCAAAATTATAAACTGGAAATTTTTGATGATAATTGAGCATTATTTCATCACGATATTCTTTAGCTATTATTGATGCCGAAGCTATGGAATAGCTCTTTTGATCACCCTTAATAATTGCTTGAATCTCCAACAATTCATCTTGTAAATTAAAGGGTTTAAAATTGCCATCAACCAAAATTATTTTAGGAAATAAATTATTTTTTTGACAAAAATCTTGATAGGCCCGAAGCATTGCCAACTTTGTTGCTTCAAGTATATTTATTTCATCAATAATTTTCTCATCAACCACCCCAACTCCAAATTTACAATTATTTATTAAATCATTATAAATTTTTTTTCGAAGATTTTTTGAGAGTTTTTTTGAATCATTAATTTCCGCCAAAAAATTATCTTGATTCAACATTACACAAGAAGCTACAACTGGTCCTGCCAAAGGTCCACGACCCGCTTCATCTATGCCACAAATCAGAGATGTATCAAAATTTTTTTCGATTAAAAAAGATGGTTGCATTGAATAAAAGTTTTTCTTAGAATTAAAAAAATAATAGGAACAAAATTTTATTAATCATTTAATATTTTATAAACATGTCTTTTTCTAAAAAAAATCAAAAGCCTTCTAGTTTAAAACTAGTTATAGCTTCAATTATAATAGCTTCAATAGCTGGAGTTGCTTATTATAGCTACACTAAAAAAAGTGAAAAAACTGATGGCGATAAAAAAGAAACCACTACCGAAACAGCTAATGAAATCAAGTCTACTGACCTAGATCCAGATAAAGACGTTTCTGACGTTAAAGGCGTCGAAGAAGTTGTTGCTAAATGGATTGAAGCCAATCCTCAAGCTATTATAAACTCTGTACAAAATATGCAGAAAAAAATGATGGAAGAGCAAAATAAAAATGCTCAAAAAAACATCGGCCAGAAAAAAGAAGAATTATTTAATGATCCAAACTCTCCACAATTTGCTCCCGAAGGTTATGACGTTTCAATCGTTGAGTTTTATGACTATGCTTGTGGATATTGCAAAAAAGCTCAAGGAACCGTTGAAGAACTCTTAAAAGCTGACTCTAAAGTTCGTATCATTTACAAAGATTTCCCAATCCTTGGCGAGCCTTCGCAAGAAATGTCAAAAGTTTCTGTTGCGGTTAACATTTTGTCACCAAATTCTTTCAAAAAATTTCATGACGCTTTGATGAAAACTAACGAAAGAGGCAAATCTGCCGCTATTAAAGCTGCCAAATCAGTTGGAATCGACACTAAAAAACTTGAAGAAGTTTTGAAAAACGAAAAATCTAAAATTGAAAAAATTCTTCAAGACAATATCGCTCTTGGAAGTTCAATTGGAATTAATGGAACACCAGGCTTTATCGTCGGTGAAGAATTAATCCCTGGAGCTATGGAAGTTGCAACTTTCAAAGATAAAATCAGCGCTTTGAGAGCAAAATAATAAATTAGAATACTACCTACAACCCAAGCTTTTTTAATTAAAAGCTTGGGTTTTTTTATAAACATTAAAAAACCCTCGCACATTGGAAATCAACGATTTATCAGATAAACAACAAAAAGTTATAGAACTTTTTCTTCAAGGAAAAAATTTATTTATTTCTGGCGGGGCGGGTTGCGGAAAATCTTATTTGCTTAATTTTTTAAAAAGAAATTTTGCTAATAATGGTTTGGAAATAACCGCGAGCACAGGAATTGCGGCCGTTAATATTGGTGGCTCAACCATTCATTCATGGGCTGGAATTGGCTTAGCTAATCAACCGATTGAACAAATTGTTGAAAATATTTTCTTACCAAAATTCTCCAAAGTTCGACGTAAAATTATTAAAACAAAAACATTAGCGATTGATGAAATATCGATGATTTCGCGTGAGGTTTTAGAAATTTTGGATCAAGTTTTTCGCGCGGTAAGAGGCAATGAAAAACCCATGGGCGGAATGCAAATGTTATTTTTTGGTGATTTTTTGCAACTGCCTCCAATCAATCGTGACAGCAATTCATCGAATTTTTGTTTTGATTCTAAAATATGGGAAGAGCTTAACTTTCATAATATAATTTTAGATAAAATTTTTCGCCAATCGGATGAAAAATTTATCAAACTTTTGAATAATTTACGCTATGGAATTGTTGATAGCGAAGATAAAAAAATTCTCGAATCACGCATTAACGCCAAAGATGATAATTCAGCGATTCGACCTACAATTCTAACGACTCACAACGCTAAAGTTGAATTTGTAAATAATAAATATTTAAAAAATATTCCAAATCCCGAGCAAGCTTTTCAAGCCGAATATAAGGGCGATGCTTATAAAATTGAATTTTTGAAAAAAAACTGTATCGCCTACCAATCCTTGAAATTAAAGGTTGGAGCTCAAGTAATGATGATAAAAAATACTTTACAAAAAGAAGGAATAATTAATGGCTCTCTCGGAATTGTTAAAGATTTTTCAACCAAAAAATTATTTCCGATCGTTGAATTTGCTAATGGCAAAACCTTTACCATCGCTCCCGAAGAATGGATTTTAGAAAAACTCGATCCCGAAACTCGTGTTAATAAAGTTGAAGCTTCAATTTCTCAAGTTCCGTTAATTCTAGCTTGGGCAATTACAATTCATAAATCACAAGGTTTAACTCTCGATAAAATTTCCTGCGATTTATCGGATAGTTTTAGCCCTGGACAAAGCTATGTCGCACTCTCGCGTGCTAGAAATTTAGAAGGAGTTTTTATCGAATCTTTAAATTTTTCAAAAATCAACGCCGATATTAACGCTGTAAATTTTTATAATAGAATAAAAAATTATGCGTAAAAAAGTTAAAAATTTTTTTTCCGCACAAATAAATCAAGAACAAAATTATCGTGGAATTTTCGAAATAACACTTGCTTGCTTCCTGCTTTCGATCGTTGTCGCTCTGGTCCGTCATCTCAATCAAAATTTCCATATTTTTTTCATCGTAATGATGCGAAATCTCTTTGGATTGATTTTTCTTTTACCACAATTTATCAAAAATCGTGGCACTATTTTTCAAACTAAAAATATTTATTTACATGTTTTTCGCGGTGGCAATGGCACGATCTCAATGTTTTTTTGGTTTTATGCGGTAAACTCACTTCCCTTGTCGGAAGCGGTTTCTTTAAGTTTTTTAACGCCAATTGTTACCACTATTGCTTCGATGATTTTCTTGAAAGAAAAAGTTTCAAAAAATATTTTTATGGCAAGTTTTATAAGTTTTATTGGCGTTATAATTATTCTGCGTCCCGGCTTTAATAAATTTGACGAGGGTTATATTTTTTCATTTTGTTCAATTATTTTTTGGACAATTTCAAATTTAATCGTTAAGACCATGACCAAGACTGACAAGCCTCAAACTATAGTTGCTCACATGACTTTTTTCATGTTTATTTTTTCGATGCCTTTTGCCCTTCCCTATTTGGCGCCACTTAATTTTATTGCCTTTATCGAATTTTTTATTTTAGGAATAATTTCCAATATTTCTTACAAACTCATCGCCGAAGCTTATAGCAAAAATGATTTATCAATACTACAGCCATTTGATTTCTCAAGATTAATATTTACAAGTTTTGTGGCTTATTTTATCTTTGATGAAAAACTTGATATTTGGGTTTTTGTCGGATCTTTAATTATTTTATTCGGATTGATTTTAATCGTTAAAAAAAAGTCGGTAAAGTCGCAAAAAAAACTTGTGCAAAACGCTAATGAATTATAGAATTCATCAAAATTAAAAAACTATGTCTAAGAATTTTGAAAAATATTTTATCAAAGCAATTGAAGATTTAAAAAGCGAAAATCGTTATCGCGAATTTGTTGATATTGCTAGAATTTGCGGAGAATTTCCTTTTGCCATTAATAAAAAAAATGGTAAAAAAATCTTGGTGTGGTGTTCTAATGATTATTTGGGAATGGGGCAAAATCCGCAAGCAATTTCACAAGCTAAAAAAGCACTTGAAGACTACGGAATCGGCTCGGGCGGAACTCGCAATATTTCAGGAAATTCTTCGCCAATTCCCGATTTAGAAAAAACTGTTGCGAATTTACATCACAAAGAAAGTGGCTTGATTTTCTCTTCGGGCTATGTCGCTAATGATGGCGCCATTCAAGCTTTAGTAAAAATTATTCCCGATTTAATAATTTTTTCCGATGCTAAAAATCATGCGTCAATTATCGCTGGAGTTAAAAATAGTGGCGCCAAAAAACATGTTTTTCGCCACAATGATTTAAATCATCTCGAAGAATTATTAAAAAATTATGATTTATCTCAACCGAAATTAATTGTCTTTGAATCAATCTACTCAATGGATGGCGACTTTGGAAAAATTGTTGAAATTGTTGAAATTGCTAAAAAATATCAAGCTTTGACTTATATCGATGAAGTTCACGCCGTTGGGCTTTATGGCGAAAGCGGAGCGGGATTAAGCGAAGAATTAGCGATACAAAATCAAATCGATATCATTCAAGGCACTTTCGCCAAAGGCTTTGGCTCCGTAGGCGGATATATCACCTCATCGCAAATAATTATTAACGCCATTCGTTCTTACGCTTCACCTTTTATTTTTAGCACCTCAATCCCACCAAGCATCGCGGTGGCTTGCAAAGTAAATGTTGAGCATTTGGCTAATAGTAAAATTGAGCGCGAAAAACTTTTTGCCAATGTTGCCTTAGTTAAAAAAAGACTTGTGGAAAATAAAATTAATATTTTTGAGAACAACTCCCACATTATTTCGGTTCGCATTGGCGACGCCAAAAAAGCTAAAATTATTTCGCAAAAACTTTTGGAAAATTTTGATATTTATGTGCAACATATTAATTATCCAACGGTGGCAAAAGGCGATGAAAGATTACGCATTACTCCTGGCGCTTTGCATGATAAAAAAATGATTGATGATTTAATTTTCGCTTTGACGCAAATCATTAAGGAAGTGCTCTAAAATAAGGCTGGCGGATATATCATCATAATCTTTTTTCGCTGATTTTTTGGTAGTTTGATTCATAAAATCTCGAGCCTTAAAACTCGACAATCTTTCATCAAACACAACTAAAACTATATTTTTTACTAGCAAATCTTCCAAAAAATTTTCAAAATTTTTAACAAAATTCATTACAAAATCCGACATCAAATTTTCCGAGCCGTCCATTTTGATGGGAAAGCCAAAAATTATCGCAATCACAGGATTTTCTTGAATTATTGATAAAAGTGTGGCAAAATCTTTTAAATTACTTTGACGCTTTATAATAAGCTTCGGCGTTGCAATAGTTTGCGTATCATCGCAAATCGCAACTCCAATTTTTTTAGTGCCGACATCAAGAGCAAGTATACGCCCTTTGGTTGGTAAAATTTTTTTACAATCACTTATTTCTCTATAAATCATAAATAAAATATGGCAAAAATTACACAAAAAGATATCGAAAAAATTTCTCGCCTCGCTCAAATCGAAATTACAGATGACAAAGAAATTTTAGCAAACCAAATTGAAAATGTTATTAATTGGATTGAAAAACTCAATGAAGTTAATACTGATAATATCGAGCCGATGATAAATGTCCATAACGAACCTTTGCATTTAAATGCCGACGAAGTGAGTGATGGCAATATCGCCGATGATGTTTTAAAAAATGCTCCAAAACAAATTTACGGCTATTTTGCCGTCCCCAAAGTTATTGAATAAATAAAATTGTGAGCCAATTATTTTTTGATTTTTACGATTCCAAAAAGATCGATAATTTTAAAAGCGAGGATTTTTTAAAACTTCCCGAGAATCTCGATGCCTGTAATTTTTTAGATAATTTTTTTACGCAAAATAATTATTCAAATAACGCTGAGAAGTCTTGTATTTTAAGGGGCGAAAGCGGTTGTGGAAAAACCCATTTACTTAATATTTATGCGCATAAATATCATGCTAATTTTATCCGTGAAGAACAAATAAAATCTGAAAATCCGTTAAGAATTTTTTATGAAAATGGCTTTTTTATTATTGATAATTTTTGTCAAATTGCAGATGAGGAAAAACTTTTACAATATTTAAATTGCGCTACGGAGAGTAAAGCATTTTTGATTTTAGTTTTTGATAAAAATAAAATATTTGAACTTAAAGATTTGCAATCACGAATAAAAAATATCGCCTCGTCCCAGATAAATCAAGCTTCCATTGATTCCTTAAAACAAATTTTTATAAATATTTTAGCCAAAAAACAAATCGATTTAACAAGCCAAATTATAAATTTTATTTTTACAAATATTTCTCCGAACTACTATTCTGTAAATCAAATCATTAAAAAAATTGATTTTTTTTGCCGTGAAAATGATAAAAAATTGAATCTAAATAATATTAAAGAAATTTTAAAAATTTAAAAATTTTTGTTAAAAAAATAATTTTGATCACAAAATAAAATGTTAATATTTTTAGAAAAAAATTTACATAAAACAACTTTTTTTAAGATTTTGTTAAATTAAATTACAACAACCAAAAAATAATAAATTGATGCTATTAAAATCGAAATCAAATAAATTTTTTTTGCGAAAAATGTTATTAATTTTTGTTAAATAATTTTCCAAAAAATTATTTTTTTTATTCAAATTAAAATCATTATTTAAACCCTCGTTAATCAATAAATTTGCTTTGAGATTTTTTGTTGAAAATGTTCTTTTGTAATTTTTTAAATTCTTAATTTGGTCAAAATTATTTATATTGGCAATTTCTTTTTTAATTAAAATCAGGCGTTTGTTATTTTTAAATTGCGACATAATCACAATCAATAAAATGATGAAATGTTTATTCATAAAATTTAATTCTTGGGAAGAAAAATAGCTACGAATTTATGATTGGTAGCAAAAAATGTTGCAAAAATGCAAGTAGTTATTGTCTACAACAACAAGAGGCGGGGGAGTTTTTTAGAAATTTTATAATATTTGTAGATTATTTATAGTTAATCATTTTTTCTTTATTTTATCATATTTCTTATAGAAGATATTTTAATATAATAAAGTTTCTTGTCAAATAAATAAATAATTTTTTTGCGACAAAATTTATGCTTTAATTTATTATGCTTCGGGGATGTTTTTTTGATCGAAAAAGTTATTTTTAATAATCAATGATAGTGACAATATTTAAACTGTTAATGTCTTCGATTCCCGAAACATAAACTGAGTTTTTATCAATTTTTTTAACGACGCCGATTAAAAGTCCGGGTGGCACCGTATCGCCATCGCTTGAGGTAAAGATTTTATCGCCAACCGCAATTTGATGATTTTTTGGAAGATATAAAATTTCCATTAATCCGCTATTATTGCCAGCTAAAATGCCTCTATTTCTAGCGCGAGAGGCAATAATTGGAATTCGAGAACTTGAATCTGTTAACAAAAGTATGCGCGACTTATCTTCAAAAACTTCAGAAACTCTGCCGATTACGCCACGATTGCCAGCAATAATTTGCCCTTCTTTGATATCGCGACTCTTGCCGGAATCAATTAATAATTTTTGATCAAAGGCTTGGTGAGACATGCCTATTATTCGTGCGAT